>DATJIB010000223.1:0-8875 GCA_035493575.1 Rhodocyclaceae bacterium
TTGCAGATTCAGGTGAGCCGGAAGTAAGTACAAAGGCTGCTACAGCCAGCAGCAAAAGGTGGGCCCCGAAGAAGCCACCGAATGCACAAAGGCGCGACACGTTTAAATAACCTGAGAGCAAAAACCAAAGCCAATAGGGTACGGAAAACATGAGGTACGTGTCCCATAGAGCTGATGCACTCCAGCCACCGAGAAAAACTGTGACTAAAGCAACCAACAGCGGAACAAAAAGGTGGAGAGCCCAAGCCATAGTTGCCTAACGTGAAGTAGACGTCACCTTGAAACTTTTAGGTGACACATAACAACGTTGTAGTCCTACAAGGAAAATAAATATTTTTCTCATATATTCAATAGTTAAGCTATTTTTAGTAGAACCTAAAATCGCCACCAAACGCGACAGAAAACCTTGCCCAAGTCAGAGATTGTTTGTAGGAGAAACACTATATCGCAAGTTTTGAAACGGCAATCCAATAAGGATCAAACATTTCGTTTAATGCCTAGCTGCGTCCGCCTGCCCAGCGGCTTGCATGCACTTAAATCCGCAGCGCGGCCCTGCTGACGTCGTTGCTGTCCAGATAGGCAAACTCCAGATCAGGCCGCTTCGCGCGCGCCACGATCTGCCTGGCAGTAGCGCTTGCCATTGGAATAAACACGCAAGTGCCGGCCGGGACATTGGCGAGTGCATGGATGGGTTTGCCGAATGCCTGCTTGCCGGCACGCTGCGGGTCTTCATCCACATAGCAATCCACCTGCATAGCCAGTCCGGCAGCAACCCAGGCGGCAGCGGTTGAAGTGCCCATGATGGCAAATTGCGGGTGGCGTTCGCGCATCTGTTTGGCCAGCGCCATCAGATCACTACACAAAGCCAGATATTCGCGGCCCATCTGCAACGCAGACATCGCATAAAGCTGGGGTGCTTTCGCAGTCGCAGCGCCGACCTGGCTGATGGCGACGATTTCCTTGCCGAGAATATCGGCGCGCAGATTACGCACGCCGAAGCCACCTGCACTCAGCGTCTGCCACAACGTTACTTCATCGAAATGCGTGCAATGGTCCAGCACAAACAGATCAATCGGGTTCTGGCGGATATCCGGTACCGCGACAAACAACGCACCATTCGGCGTCAGATAACGATGCAGGCCGCGCAGGTAAGCAGCGGGGTCGGGAATATGTTCGAGCACATGCGACATAACGATGGCGTCGAACTTCTGCTCGCCCAGGCTGAGCAAATCGGCTTCGAAATTCTCGACACCGGGAATGCTCATGATGACATCACGCCAGCGGCCTGAGCTATCGATACCACTCAGTTTCCAGTGCGGGAAATTTCGTGCAAAGCCGCGCAATATATTGCCGTTGCCGCAACCAATATCCAGCATACGCCCGGCCGATGGCAAGGCATAGGCGGACTGCAAATGGCGCATCAGAATATCGGCACGCGGGCCGGCGCCATACAGCGAATTGAAGATATACGGATCGGCACCGCCACTCTGGTGATTGATGCTGTAGTCGCGATAGATGGCATTCACCGCGGCCTGCCATTCAGGCACGGTCAGCTTCTGCACCAGGCCACAGCTACCGCATACTGCAAGCTGTATCGCGCCCTCCACCACCTGGATATCCGAAGAGATCGCGCGGAACGCGCCGTCCGTTGGCAGCGGTTGCAAGGCCTTGGCAGCACACGCGTGGCAAGTCATTGACTCGGTCATGACTTCGCAAACCAGGTTTTGAAAACCGCCACATCGGCAGCATAGTCTGCCTGCGCGGCAATGTTGCCGGCGGGCATGCTGAAAAACATGCCCTGTGCAAATAACTCACGATGCAGAGGGTAATCATGTTCATGCACACTGAGCAGATATTCACCCAGCGCTGCAGTGGGCGAGCCGTTAAAGGGCGACATCTCATGGCTGCGCGCCACATCCTCGCTGCAATGCAGAATGAAGAGTCCATCGCTGCTGTCCAGCACCTTGGCCTTGCCATCATCCTGCATGACGCGCGGCATCAACGCCCAGTCGGTATTCTCATGATTCGGATGAAAGTTGCGCGCCATGACCCGCGCCGACAGTATCAGCGGATGCATGAAAATCGAATGGCAGATAAAACCACCCGGCACCTGCCAGAAAAACTCGCGCGGATAGGCGTTCAGGGATTGTTTTCTATCGACCAACAAGCTACGGAAGTAACGGGTCGGATGCGCCATTGCCAGTTGCGCCAAGGTGGCCGCATCGGCACTCAATACCGTGTTCTGACGTAAGGCATTCAATTGCGGCAAGACGCCCGACTTATAGGACTCCACTCCGGCAATCGTGCAACAGTCATGGCCGGCTGAGATTTCCTTGGCCAATGTTTGCAAGCCGTGTGATGAGATCACGGTGTCTACCGGCAGCAAGACAAGATTTGCCGACAAGGCACGGGCGAGTTCGACATGATGATGTTCGAGCAAGCCGTAATGCATATAGAAAAGGCGTGCTTGTTCCGGCGGATCTCGGCGCGGCAAGGTGGTCACGACACTGTAGCGAAGCTCGGCGACTTGGCGCACGGCCTGCATGATGGGCGCCGACTCTATTTGCTGCTGGCCGGGGCCATCGGTGACAATTGACAGCACCACTTTGCCCCTGGTCGCCAGCGCTGGAAAATTGCCCGCGGCCAGCATCGCCGGCAGATGGTAATCAAGGAAGAACTGAATGTATTCCTTGCCCCATACTGTGCTGCCGATCAGATAAACCTCGGCCTCGCCGTGCTGAGTGCGCCACTGCTTGGACCAAGCCTGGTTCTCAGCCTGCGTGCGCTGCCAGTCGTGAATCACCTCGATCAGGAAATGCGCTGGATTGGTTTGCTGCAGGAATTGGCAAGCGGCAGGAAGCAGATCGAAATGCCAGAGCATGCGCATGATCTGATAAGCCGATTCGTTATCCAGCTCTTCGACTAGCGCAGCCTGGCCTGCCGCCCAGATTTGCGCGGCACTTTGATGCAGGGCATGGAAGTTGGCACGAGCATCCGGGTGCATCTCGGCCATGTGCAGCGCCAACAGCCCATTAAGCGTACCCGCTGGCGAGACAAGCGCATCGCCACCACTGCGCAAGGGAGCAGACTTTGTCCCAGCACCCTGTTGCAACTTCTCCCGCGCCTGCCGCTGCAGAGAGCGATCCTCGTCGCTGGCGGCCGCGCCGATATGGTCGAGGGCGCGCGAAAGGCTTAAAAAGACTGCGGCATCATCCGCGCGCTCAAGAATCAATGTACGCAAAGCGAGGCGCAACACGTCGGCGGAATCGCCCCGAAACAGGCGCTGCAAACCGGCGACATCCCACCAACGCTCTACGTCATGCTTGACGCAATACAGGATCAGCTGCTGATAAATCTCGCGCAGGTTTTTTCTGAACAACCAGCGATTGGGTAGCAGCTTAAGCGGTTGAACCGTCAAGCCATTGAAAATATTCCTGAGCAGCGCCGGCAAGGCCTCAGCGTGCGCTGGGGAAATCGTGGCCAGCAATTGATAGCAGGCCTGCGCCTGATCGATCTCGCCGGCGCCAAGGCACGCTTCACATAGCGCCGCGATGTAATCGGGTCGATTCGGTGTCAGGGCACATGCCCGAGTCAGCAGCGTCATGGCCGAAGCGTAGTCGGCGCTCTGCTTGGCGATCACACCGAGCAGATACCAGGCATCAGCGTAGTCGGCCTGCTCGTTGACGATGGATTCAAGCACTTGCACGGCCACTTCTGCATTGCCGGCTTTCAACTGATCCAGCGCTTGTGACAGCAAGGTCTTGAGTAATGCCTCGCGTTCGCTCATGACCGCGTCTCGAAGGAGTATTCAGCGATATCGATGCACATGGCCGCGCTACCGGCAACCGCCTGCGTGGCGTTCTCCATCCAGCCGGGATAGCCAAAGCCCGTTAGCAGCAAGGTGCCTCCGGCTGCCTGTTCAGCCAATGCGCTGCCCGGTTGAATGGGTACGCAATTGCCACACAGGGGCAGCCACTTGTTTTGTTTGGTGGGATCATCATCGATGACACAATCGACCAGGTGCGACAGACCGGAAAAGTTCAGGAAGTTGGCTTGTGGATGCGATGCACCCATGGCGACGCGCGGTGATGGGCTGGCCATAACCTTTTGCACGAGCTGCTCAGCGCGGGCTTGCCACTGCTGATTGAAACTGGCGCATTGCTGCAAGCGACGGGCCGATGCCGGCACAATGTTTTCATGCACATCTGCTGCGCGGGCCCACATCACGATGTTCTGCATCTCACGATAGGGCACGCTATGCAAACGCTCGACCTTGAAGCCGGCCATACGCAATGTCATGTGAAGGTTTTCCGGCAGGAAATAACTGACATGCTCATCCCAGATTTCATGCACATGCAGATCCTGGATGATGGGCAGCGCACTCGGTACTTCAATACATGCCAAGCCACCTTCTTGCATCAGGCTGCGTACAGACTTAAGGAAGGCCAAAGGATCAGGTACATGCTCTAAGGTATGGCGACAGACCAGTCTTTGTGCAAGGCCATGCCGGGAGACTATGTCCTGTGCCGTTGCCTGATCGAGAGGCAGCGCCTCGACATGATGGCCTTTCTCGCGCGCTTGGGTCACCAGTGCCGTCGAAGGCTCTATGCCCAGCAAAGAGCCAAACCCGGCCGTGCGTAAATGATCAAGGAAGGTGCCGTCATTGCAGCCCACCTCTACGGTCAGGCCATCGAGCCCGAAGGCTTTAAACTGCTCAATCAAGGCCTGCGCATAAGCGGGCAATTGAGTGGTGGTTGGCCGCGATACTTCGCTGTAATCAATAGGCTGATTCAAGCCTGGGCGCTGGTAGATGAAGGCGCAGTAAGTACAGTAGTCGAAGACCAGCGAGCGATGCGGAATGCTCTGTTCGCGCTGACGATACAGGATGCCGGTTGGCGGCACATTCTCGAATGCAGCAAAGGGCTGCATGTCCGGGCTGGCGCACAGGGGACATTGACGCGTGCTCACTGGGTGCTTCCTCTCAGACCCGACAGGGTGTCATCCAGCGTGGGTGGCACGATGGCGAAGTGACGGGTGGTGCCGCTCATATCCAGACGCGCGCGTTGCATATCGCTTGCTGCGCCATTTTGCGGCTGCACCAACTGACTAGGCCAACCACGCAGGCTTGCCCAACGCCGGGCAAACTCGGCGAAGTTCACATCGCTGGCAGAAGACAAATGCCAGATGCCTCGCTCACGCGAGGCAGCAATCACCACAATCGCACGCGCAGCCCAAGCCACGGTGATAGGCGCCATCCAGCGCCAGGCATGCGGATGAATGGATTGTCCTTCGCTCAACGATGCCTGCCATTCGCGCAGAATCGGAGTGTCGTCGCCAAGTATTTTGGTGGGGCGAATAATGGAAAGGCCATATTGCTCACCCGCTGCAGCACGCAAGCCCTGCTCGGCCTCGGCTTTCTGGCGGCCATAAGCATTCAAGGGCTGCAATGCCGTCATCACGCCCGGCACTTCATTGACGCCATCAAAGACACCACTGCTGGATAGAAATACGACAAAGCCGCCACGCTGCCAGACCTGCTGAGCAATCTGCAGCGGTGCATGCACATTGATCTGTGCGGTGCCTTCCGGATCGGCCTCGCAATCCGCTATTCGTGGTGCCGCGGCAGCGATGATGACGATATCTGATTCTGGAAGCTCCCAGCTTTCCGGATCAGCGGCCAAATCAAGATAGAGATGCGGGCTGCCCCAACGCCGTGATGTTCCTTGCACATGGGCGCCACCTAGCGACAAGGCCGCATAAAGATGACGGCCAATCAGGCCGTCAGCACCAACGATCAGCCAGCGCAGCGCCGACTCGGGAATGGCTCGTTCACTCAAAGTAGATGAACTCGTAGTCGCCGCTGTAACCTACTTCGTCGAAGAACCAGACCCAGTTCTCGGGGCGCATGAAAGTCTCGCAGGTCAGGGCCCAGCATTGCAGGTTGTAGAGTTCGGCATCACTGCGAAACGCCTCGGCCATGACGAAGGACTGTTTGCCCACGCGCTCGATCTCATTCAGCGCGCGCTTCAGGTCAGGCAGACCGAGGTTATGTAGCGTCCCCAGCGAAATCACCAGATCAAAACTTTTGTCGGCATAAGGATAAGGCTTCGCTGCATCGTGTTCGAACAGAAATGGCGCCATTTCTTCCTTGGCGTGCTCCAGCCCGTAGGTAGAAATATCGAAGCCGGCCACCCTGCCTTCCGGCAATCGGGTCATCAATTCGTACAGCAAAAATGCCTTGCCGCAGCCGACATCGAGAATGCGCGCATCCGGGCCGAGTTGGTAATGCTCTATCAAGCGCTCGGCGACAACACCCCAGCGGCCATCGTAACGATAACCGCCATAGCCATAACGGCGGTCGCCATCCCAGTAATCATAGCCATACTGCTTGGCGACCTGCATGCAGTGAATCTTGTCATCGGCCATGCGCCCGGCGTAGTCGCGCGTGGTGCGCTTGTGCAAGGGCGTGAACAACTCAAAGAGCTTTCCCATTTCAGAGCCTTGAAAAAATCGTGGTGCCGGCATAGGCCGACAGATCATCGGCCGCGGCGCATTCAGGAAGGGTTTGTTTAACGCGCCAGATATCTTCAACGCGTTGAATCTGACTTTCACTGCGAATCGAAAATCCTTCGAGCGCCAGATGAAGCTCTTTACCGGCGGCAAAAATACGGGTCAGTACGCGCAAACGTGCGCTGCTGTCTGCCGGCAACTGAAACAGGCTGTAGGCCACAATGCCATCGACGCTGTCGATTTCATCGAGCAGTTGCTCGAGAATCAGATGGCAATCCTGCATCGCATACTCGCTGGCAGAAAGCAGATATTGCGCACCGATGCGTTGGCAATAGTCGCGCAAGACCAGATTCTGTACCGCCTGCGGTACGCGCTCCCCGAGAAATTCGCGACTGAAGATGTAGCCGCGAAGCTGGGTCATTTTTTATCTCCGGGATAGCGATAGTCCATACCCAGACGCGAGGCCGCGCGCAAGGTAATGGGTTCGAAGAATTCGCCGAGCTTCTTGTCCCCATACGGAGTAAACACGCTCTTGAAGCGGCAATTCATCGACCAGCGGGTTTCGCTTTCAGCGTTGATGCGATTGCCATGCGGCAAAGACTGATTGAAGACCAGGACCTGACCGTAATCAATCTCCAGCCACTTCACTTTGTTCTCTATGCTCTTGTAAACCTCTTCGCTGCTACCAGCCTGCAGGCGCACGAAGTCACGATCGAAGGACGAGTACTCGGACGCGGGCAATAGATACATGGCCTTGGTGCCATAGCAATTTACCAGAGGCAACCACACCACCACTTCAAATGGCGAGTCACCCGACCAGGTGTCGGCATGCACAGGCAGCAAGGAGCTATCATCGCCGGGAAACTGGAGGCTCAGATTGACGCGCAACTGCATGGCCAGCTCATTGCCGACCAATGCCTCAAGATAACTGCGCGCCAGCTTGAAGTAATTCAGGCGCAGCTCTTCGGCAGCGTTGATGCCACGGATCATGCGCAGGCGAAAATCATTGAGCTGCGCAACCGGCACTTGCGTGTGAATATGATTCAGGAAGTCTTCAACCGAGCCCAAATGCTTGATGCCTAATGCTTCTTGCGCCAAAGCTGCAAACTGGTCACGGATCCAATCCAGCGCAGCGCGGTCGGCGACAGGGCGAATGACATAGCCCTGCTCGAGAAACTCGATATTCAGGGCTTGCTCTTCGGCGGTCAGAAACATGGCACTCATACGGCAATCGCTTTGACGCGGGCCACCATGGATGGAACATCCAGCGCGTAGTGTTCGCGCATGCCATTCTGATTGCGGATGACATGCACAAACTCATTTGGCAGCGCCATCAGATGCAGTTTCCAGGGCGCGTCGTTGAGTGCGCGCCACTGTGCAATGCGGGTGCCAAGGCCGCCATTGATGAAGTGTTCTTCGATCACCAGCACATTGCGGCAACCGGCCACGGCAGCATTGATCGCCTCCATATCCAGGGGCGCAATCTGCGGCACCGACACCACGCGCGGCGTGAGGCCTTGCGCACGCAGTTGCTCGGCAGCGGCCAGTACATCGGCTGCAATCGGGCCATGCACGACGATGGCGACTTCTTTGCCTTCGGCGAGCAGCAGCGGTTTACTCACATCCGTAGGCGGCGTGCTGTGCAGGACAGGCTCGCCGCGTTTGGCCAGGCGCACATAGCAAGGCGTATCGGCGTTCAGGCAGGCATGTGCCGCCGCACGCGCTTCGGCCGGATCAGCCGGCGAGAACACGCGCAGATTCGGCATGGTCATAGCCACTGTCAAATCTTCAATCGAATAATGGGTCATGCCTTGCGGCGCATACGTAAGACCGGAACCGATGCCGATCATTGTGACCGGCAGCTCCTGATAGCAAATGTCGTTACGCACCTGCTCGAAGCTGCGGTAGATGACGAAGGGAACGATATTGTAGACAAAGACCTTGAAGCCGGCCATGGCCATGCCGGCCGCATGGCTCAGCATATTCTGTTCGGCCACGCCGAGATTCAGGAAACGATCCGGGCGCTGCTTGGAAAAGTCATCGAACACACCAAGGCCGGCATCGCCGCTGATGATGAAGATGTCATCGCGATTGGCGAGTTCGGCGATGATGGTGTCGCAGAAAGTGTTTCTCATTGCTTGCGCCCGATCAGGTTTGCTCTTGCATTCTTGTTTCTCATGATTGGCTTATTGCAGTTCGCTCAGCGCTTGCTGGCGGAATTCGTCGGTCACGATGAAGTAGTGCCACACCAGCTGGTCTTCCATGAAGGAGACGCCCTTACCCTTGGTGGTGCGGCCCACGATGAAGCGCGGCAAGCCGCGGCGTGGCGCATTGATGGCCTCGAGCAAAGCTGCGTGATCATGTC
>DATJIB010000224.1:0-2793 GCA_035493575.1 Rhodocyclaceae bacterium
CAAAACAATTTCAACGCGACGATTCAATTGACGATTCTGTGCAGTGTCGTTGGCAGCCACCGGGTAGTCTTCACCATATCCCTTCACGCCGATACGACCACGCGGAATACCTTTTTCGTTCAGGGCATTCCCTACAGACAGGGCACGGCGTTCTGACAGGTCCTGGTTATGCACGGCGCCGCCAGTACTATCGGTGAAACCTTCGATCAGCACCATGCGTTGCGGATTCTGTTGCAATACATCGGCCAAGGTCTTGACCGTGCGCATGCCATCGGCGGTGAGATAGCTGAGGTCGGTGCCGAATAGAACATCACTCAAGGTGATGACCATGCCGCGCTCGGTTTTCTGTGCATGCAGATTAGCCAGTTGTGCTTCCAGCTGTGCATTGCGTGCCAAGGCCACTTCAGCTACCTGCTTGGCCTGCTCTGCACTTTGACGCGCTTGATTGGCTTCCAGCGTGCGTTGGTCCAGGCGTACCTGGTCGCGCTCCTTGCTGCTGCTGGCAATTGCGGCTTCGGCAGCCTTGCGATTGCCTACTTCTTGCGCCAGTGCCACTTTTTGCTTGGCGACATAGGCGAGCTGATCAATGGTGGTCAGGCTCTCGTTCTTGTCTGCGGCGGTGTTGGCCAATGCCAACGCATCACCAGCCTGCTTCATTTCCATTGGCGCATAGCTGATCACATTCGGCGTACCTTGTGCCATCCGATAATCGCTGCGCGTTTGTTCCAGCAAGGTGGTGCTGGTCGGCATTGAGCTACAGGCACCCAGCAAGGCAGAAATGATCAACAGCGACGGTAGGGCAATATTCTTCTTCATGATGAGTCCTTTGATAGGCAATCAAACGCCGCTATGCAGCGCTGATTGCATTGGTGGGATTGGGTTTATTGATTAACGCGATTGAGTTCTTCGCGCAGAACGCGAATATCGTCCTGCAAGGCATCGGCGGCGATCTGAGCCTTGGCCGAGTTGGCCTTGCCTTGTGCCAGCTTGGCATCGGCCTGAGCCTGCGTTGCCAGGTCACTGGCCAGCTTGTAATTCTTGTCAGCCATGGCCTTGTTGGCCAGGGCCATCTTGGCGCGCGCCGAATTCATTTCATCTGGCGCATATTCCGCACCACCCGCGCCGGCTGCATTCTCAACCGCCGCCTTGGAAACGGCGACATCGGCGGTAGCCGGGGTTTTCATGCTGGAACAGGCCGCGATGAAGAGCACCACCGCGATATAAAAAATATTACGCCATTGCTTTTGACTGCTTGTCATCATCATCCATCTCCCTTGGGCAACCAAACAAATGTGGCGGCTCCTTTGATGTATGACGTTTTAGTCGCTATTTAGAAGTGAGTCGGTGCGCTGACGTACATAGGCCCGAACGGACAGGGACACCGTCGCTCGGTCTATGCAACGCAGGAGTTCGGTAGCCTTTGTGATGGCCTGCTACATCAATAAGTGCGCAGCTTGTGATTGACGAGCAAGAGCTTGGCAAACAGAATCATGGCGCCGGCCTGATGCATGGCGGCCAGTGGAACGGGGACATGATGCAGGAGCGTCGAGATACCCAACACCACTTGCACCGCCAGCATGGCCAACATTGCATTGGCTGCACCTCGTGCTTGCGGGGCATGGCGCAACACTTTCCACCACAGCAACGGAACCAGCACCATCAAGCTCCAGGCGATCATGCGATGATCGAACTGGACAGTGGTGAGGTTGCTGAAGAAATTGATCCACCACGGTTCCATGGCGAACAGCCCATCCGGGATCAAGCTGTCATTCATGAGTGGAAAGGTGTTGTAGGCATGACCGGCGCGAATACCGGCAACAAAGCCGCCCGACAGCACCATGATGCAAACCAGTACCAATACCCGCAGGGCAAACTTGCGCACAGCAGCCGGCGTGTGCGGCTGATGCAAACGTTCTTGCAACAAGCCCAGCGCAGTCCAGAACATCAGACCAAAAATCAGAAAAGCCAAGCCAAGGTGAGCGGTCAAACGAAATTGACTGACACGCACATCATTGACCAGGCCGCTCTTGACCATATACCAGCCCATGGCACCTTGCAGACCGCCCAGAATCAAGAAGACCACCAGCTTGAGTTTGTAGCCGCGTGGAATCATGCCGCGCACCCAGAACCATACAAGCGGCAGGAAGAACACCATGCCGATGACGCGGCCGATCTGGCGATGTACCCACTCCCACCAGAAGATGTATTGAAAGCCTTCCAGGGTCATATCGAAATTGACCTGATGGAATTGCGGGATCTGTTTGTACTTCTCAAACATAATCAGCCACTCTTCATGCGTCAGCGGCGGAATCGCACCGAGCAGCGGCTGCCACTCGACAATCGACAGGCCCGATTCCGTGAGCCGCGTCACCCCACCGACGATGAGGGTGCAAAAGACCATGGCACAGCAGATCAACAACCAGATGGCAACCGGCCTGTTGCCGGCGGTGGACGAGGAGAGCGAGAGCGATTTCATGGGGCCAGATTATACGTTGAGGCCCGTCCATCCTGGGAACAGGCCTGTGTGACAAGGCTTGCCGCATGATATTCTTAAGGGCTTAGACACGAGCACATTATGGAAACACGTAACCACCCCGACGATTTGCCCTTTTACGAACCTACCGGCGACGAAATCGAGCTATTCGAGCGCGCCTGGAAGAATCGCCTGCCTTTGTTGATCAAGGGGCCAACCGGCGTCGGCAAAACCCGCTTTGTCGGTTTCATGGCAGCCAAACTCGGGCTGCCGCTGTATACGGTGGCTTGCCACGACGACTTGACCGCAGCCGACCTGGT
>DATJIB010000225.1:0-2985 GCA_035493575.1 Rhodocyclaceae bacterium
AGTCGTGCGCGAAATTCCATCGCATGCAGAAGCCTTTAGCGATTGCTTTGAGACTTCGCTGTGCTGCCGCTTTCCTGGGGTGATTGAAAAAGACGTCGACTGCTTCAATCCGCTCTATGCATTGACGACCCGCTTGTTCGATGAAGATGCCGGCAAGAGCATTTACTTTAGCGCAGGCCTATTTTTACCCGCATCGGAGAAAGCGACCTCGGCCCACGATGTCGTGCCACCACCTCTTCAGCCCGGGCTATTCAGCTTTCCACCAACGCAGCGTTTCGCAACTGCTGATTTTCCCTATACGCTAAACCCACCTTACTGGGCCAAAGATGATCCGGTGAGCTACATGATCGACAACGCCGATCTGTTGCTTAAGCAAGGTCGGGTCGTATGGGGTGCAATCGTTCAGGCAAACAAGGGCTTGTATGAGCCGACGTATGGCGTTGGTTATGGCGGCGAAGTGATTTATGACCCTGCGGGGCGCCTGCCAACCGATGATCTCGTTCAAGTCGCGCAGCGGCTCTTCGCACTCAAAGGCAAGCCACCGCACGATCCTTTACTCAACCATATCGCCACGCATCTCACCGAAGAAACAACACGGGCTTTTGGGCTGGATATACCGACTACATTCTGTCCGCAGCCGGTCAAATTGTCATCAACCTATTTTGATCAGCTGTTTCTCCCCGATGGCATGCTCACGCTGCCATTCTTTCCATTGCTAATCAGTGAGCAATGCCCTGGCGCTGTCATGCTCTTGCCATGGCAACTCTGGCCAGAAGGTCTGGCCGAATATTGGCTGCGGGTGAGCGAAGAAAAATTCGGCATGCGCCACAGCTCTGAACCATGGCGTGCCCAAATGCAGGCAGCCTATGCCAAAGAAACTGAGCAGCGCGAGCGCCACGCTTTACTTGAGCAGCAAGGCCCTGATGCACTATTTGAAGAAGGCGTCCGCTATTTCAGTGGCCGCGGCGTCGCCCAGGATTACACACAGGCTCGCATTCTGTGGGAAAGCGCAGCCTTGGCTAACCATGCGCGCAGTCTCAATAATCTGGGCACGATGTTCATACGTGGGCTGGGTATTGAGGCCTCACCGGAGAGAGGCTTCGCGTTTTACTTGCGCGCCGCCATGGAAGGACTGGCACTCGGCCAGCTGAATCTGGCCAAGATGTATCTGGATGGCATTGGCACAACGCCTGATCGCGCCTCGGCGCAGCGCTGGTTACTTGAAGCTGCAGGCCAAAACAATGCGGAGGCAAGCAAACTTCTCAGCGCGCACTTCGGCGCAGAGGCACAATAGCCTGTCTATATCTCCCCGATTAAGCTGCATCGCTTGGGCTGCCTGGCTCGGCGCGCTACAATAGCGGCTCTACAAATGAAAACAAGGCCTTGCAAAGGCCCGCATCATGCAAAACACAGAAAACCTGAATGTTGAATCGCTGACCGTTATGCCTTCGCCCACCGAAGTGCATAAGCAAGTGCCAATGAGCGAGGCCGCTGCCAAGACAGTTGTTGAAGGCCGCCGTACCCTGGAAAAAATTCTCGATCGCAGCGACCCGCGTGTATTTCTGGTCGTGGGCCCCTGCTCCATTCATGACCCTGTTGCCGGTCTCGACTATGCGCGCCGCTTGAAAAAGCTGGCCGAGCAAGTCAAGGACACCATCTACATCGTCATGCGTGTTTATTTCGAAAAACCGCGCACTTCCACTGGCTGGAAGGGTTACATCAATGACCCGTATATGGACGACAGCTTCCATATCGAAGAAGGCATACAGAAGGGCCGCGATTTCCTGCTCAAGGTGAACGAGCTCGGCCTGCCGGCCGCGACCGAAGCGCTGGATCCAATCTCGCCACAATACCTCGGTGACCTGATTGCCTGGACGGCAATTGGCGCACGCACTTCCGAATCGCAAACCCACCGCGAGATGTCCTCTGGCCTGTCCACGCCAGTCGGTTTCAAGAACGCGACCGACGGCGACATGGATGTGGCCATCAATGCCATCATCTCCTCGTCTAATCCGCACAGCTTCCTTGGCATCAACGGCCAGGGCGAAGTCTCGGTGGTGCGCACGCGCGGCAATCGCTACGGCCATGTGGTGCTGCGCGGTGGCGGCGGTCGCCCTAATTACGACACAGTCAGTATTGCCCTGGCAGAGACAGCCATCGCCAAAGCCAAGCTGCCACGCAATCTGGTGGTGGATTGCTCACACGCCAATAGCTACAAAAAGCCTGAACTGCAGCCACTGGTGCTGCGCGACTGCATCAACCAGATTCGCTCCGGCAATCAATCCATCGTCGGCTTCATGATCGAGAGCAATATCGAAGCAGGCAATCAGCCTATCCCGGCTGATCTGTCGCAGCTCAAATACGGCTGCTCCGTCACCGATGGCTGCATTGCCTGGGACACCACCGAGCAAGCCGTACTCGAAGCACACAACGCGCTCAAGGATGTGCTGAAAGTGCGGACCGCCTAAGCATGAGCGGGCAGACTGATCTTGTCATTCAAGGTGCGGGCATCCCCACCTTCTTGTTGGATCGCTGTGTGGCTGCCACTGGCGCCACTGCGGTACGGCCGCTGCCGCCCAAGGTTGCACGCCTGAGTAACGCTCAAGCCACAGCGGACTTCAACGACGAGATCAAGCGCCTGCTCGCCAATGAAAAGCTGGACTGGGCTTTCGTTCCGCAAGGCAAGAAGCTCAGCGACTACGGCCTCATCGCTTTCGATATGGATTCAACCCTGATCAATATCGAATGCATAGACGAGCTGGCAGACTTCGCCGGCAAGAAAGCCGAAGTTTCGGCTGTCACCGAGTCCGCCATGCGCGGTGAAATCGATTACAGCGAAAGCCTGCGTCGCCGCCTCGCCCTGCTCGCCGGCCTTGATGCCCGCGTATTGGCGCAAGTCTATGCCGAACGCGTACAACTCAATCCCGGCGCCAAGGAATTGCTCGCCGCCGCACAGAATGCCGGCCTGCGCACCGCCATCCTCTC
>DATJIB010000226.1:0-5066 GCA_035493575.1 Rhodocyclaceae bacterium
CATCGGCCATGGGAGCCTCCGAACGGATTGCGATGCAGGCAATCTACGCGTCCGGTCTATCTATACGAACGACGATTTTGTGCAAACCTATTTTCAGACTTGCTTATATGTTTATACGCGAGCAATGCACTCACACTTTGATATCAACCGAATTGCCGAAAAACGATTCTGTTCCGTCGGCAGTGATGGCCATATAGAACGGCGCGTTGTTGCGCGCGATTTCGGTTTCGACCAAAGCCCGCAATACATCGGGGCGGTCCTGCAGGCGCTTGTACTCACTGGCAAAGACCTGAAAGTGTTCGGCCGCGCGCTGCAGGCTGGACCAGGATGAAATCCTGGCGAAGCTTTGCTGCAGGTTTGGGTTGTCAGCAAACAGCCGCTCGATTTTTTCCTTATCCGGATGTTCGTTGCTGACGCGAACCGCCCCTGCTGCATCGCTGCCCAAGATGGGCTCGGGCGGAATGCTGATGCCGGCGTCGCGAAACATTCTGCCTACGCTGTCGGCAAAGCTTGCCGTTTCAGTTTCTATCGATTCCTGCGTGGGCAGCTCCAGCGGCATGTCCTGCAGGGCTTGCGGCGGCGTACTTTGAGGCACTGCAGTGGTTTGCGCGGGCCGCGTCGAGTCGTATTCGATCGACGGCCCAATGGGCGTGATGTTCATGAGCGAACTCCAAATCTGAGGTTCGCTATCTATCGCAAGGGTCGTGCCACAAAAACAAACCGGCTCCGTCGCAGAGCGAGGGAGCCGGTTAGAGGTGAAGCGAGTACTTAGACGGAGCGCTTGCGGCGTGCGCTCAGTGCGCCGAGGCCTGCCAGCGCAGCCAGGGCCAGAGTGCCTGGCTCAGGTACATCGGCTGCAGCGATATTGAAACCGTGCCAGTTTTCAGCTTGGTTGATGCTGAAGCTCAGACTCGAAAAAGTGCCAGCGAAAAACAGCACGCCGTTGAATTCACGGCCGGTGAAATCATTGCCGGAGATGCTGTAAGTGCCACTACCCCAGCCGCCAGGGCCATCCGAAAAAACGCTGAAGGCCTGATTGAACGAATAGGTCACTGGCAGGCCAGGTTGACCAACGCTGACCAGGGCCAGATACAAATCGGTGACGGGCTGGTCGAATGTGAGGGTAACGGTGCCGGTGCCGACTTCACGAATCAGATCCGAAGGATTCAGATTGCCGAAGGTGGCCGGGTATTGGTAGTAAAACGGCGAGCCGTTGTCGTAGTTGTAGGCGACACCGGTCAGCGTCACGTTGGTGGTGTGGCTGCCCTGGGTCAGGGTGCCGTTATTCACTGAGGACCAATCTGTCCAGGCCGGGGCGGCTTGGGCCGATAAGGCAAATGCGCCAAACATGCCGGCGACAAAAAAACGAGTCAATTTCATTTTGAGCACTCCAGGAGGTAAAAAACATTGCTGGTGCTTGTTCAGCAGGAACCGTGCCGAACTTTTATTGCAATGTTTTTAAAGGAGTATTTAATCTTGCCTAGCGTGCGCTGTAAGCCTGGTCGACAGCGGATAGGCTTAGCTCACGGTGCGATACTGATTGATCTGATCGCGTAATTTCAGGGTCTCGGCACGTGCGGCTTCGGCAAAGTCGTTGCCCTTGCTGGCGTACAAAATGGCGCGCGAGGAACTGATGATAAGGCCGGTGCCACTGGCCGTCTGGCCGGCTTTGAGCAGTGCTTCGACATCACCGCCTTGAGCGCCGACACCCGGTACCAGCAAAGGCATATCGCCAACGATGGCGCGAATGCGGCTCATCTGTTCAGGCCAGGTAGCGCCGACGACGAGCAGGCAGTTCTTATTCACGTTCCACTTGTCGGCGACCAGACGCGCGGTGTGCTCATACAGCGGTGCGCCATCAATCATCAGGTCTTGCAAGTCGCCCGCGCCGCTGTTCGAAGTACGGCACAGCAGCACTACGCCTTTGTCCTTGTAGCGCAGGAAGGGCTCAGCCGAGTCATGGCCCATATAGGGATTGATCGTCACTGCATCGGCGCCGTAGCGCACGAAGGCCTCAGCCGCGTATTTCTCGGCGGTGCTGCCGATGTCGCCACGCTTGGAATCCAGAATGACTGGGATGTGCGGATAGGTCTTGTATAGATAGTCCAGTGTTTGTTGCAGCTGGTCTTCGGCGGATTCGGCCGCGAAGTAGGCGATCTGGGGCTTGTAGGCACACACCAGATCGTGGGTGGCATCGATGATGGCCTTGTTGAAGGCGAAGATCGAAGTGGCTTTTTTCTCCAAAGGATTTGGAAACTTGGCCAGATCTGGATCGAGGCCGACGCAGACGAGTGAGTTGTTGCGCTTCCACGCGGCGTTGATTTTTTCGATAAAGCTCATGGCGTTCTCAGGCTGGTAGAGGCGAGCGCCTCTTTGCAAAGGCTGAATTATCCCTTATTTGCGCACTGAGGAAAAAATAAGCCATGCGGCGCCGCTTATTACAGCTCGGAAACGAAAACACGGCGGTGTTTCCCATCCGGAAACACCGCCGTGTCTGAAGCCGCGCATATATCGGTGTGCCAGTGCGATTGGCACCGGCCGCTTGATTTAGCCGACCTTTTTACGACGCGTCAGTGCAGCTGCCATGCAAGCGGCAGCGATCAAGGCAAGCGTGCCAGGTTCTGGCACGGCGGCTTGATGAATCTTGACTGTGATCGAGTTAGCCTGGAAAAAATCATTTACGCCGGCCATGCTGTAGCCAAATGACTTGAATGCTGGCGAAGGATTATTGGTTCTGAAGATCAGACCAAAGTCGTCGGTGCCCCAGACAATGGTATTAACGCCGGCGGCCAGGCCACCCACCAGAACCAGATTGCCACTTAATGGCGTGACGCCCATTTCTGCGACGTTATAAACGTGAGAACCGATGGTCAAATTAATTGCACTGACTACGCTGCCATCGAGGGTGACGCTGCCAGAAATAAAGGCTTGTGGCACAGGTGTACTTTGGACTGGGGTGAAACCCGTAGCAGTGAAATCATAAGTAATAGGTACTGCGGCCGCCGGGGCAATGAGTCCGGCAACTGTGATGCATGCCGCAATGAGTCTTGCGATGATGTTGCGCATTGTTATCTTCCCTGAGTTATTAATATTGATAGTTTTATTGTGGCTCCGTAGAGCGCGAATAATTCAAGCAATTAGCAAACCATTGTTTTTAATTGTTTGATTTTGAGTAGAAAAAATCGCGCAGGTAAAGTTACTCATCAAGGAATGTAAAGAATTTCGACGTACGTTTTTGCCGTTTGTTATTGATGCAGGCGGTCGCGATGTAGCAGGGCCGGGAACATCTGCATCCAGGCACCTGCAATCACAATCGCGCCAACACCGCCGACCAGGATCGCGGGCACCGTGCCAAGCGCCGCCGCGACAATGCCAGTTTCGAGCTGGCCGATCTGGCTAGAGATATTGATGAAGGTAAAGCTGACCGCACCGACGCGGCCACGCATTTCGTTTGGTGTTTCCAGTTGCGCCAGCGAGCCGCGCACCACCACGCTGATATTGTCGGCAGCGCCAAGCAACACCAGCGCGAGTAGTGATAGCCACAAGGATGTAGACAGGCCGAACAGGATCACAGCGACGCCATACACGACCACAGCAATAAACAGCTTCTTGCCGACGCGCGTTTGCAGCGGCCAGCGCGTCAGCGTCACCGCCATCAGTAAAGCACCAAGCGCCGATGCCGAACGCAATAATCCCAGTCCCCATGCTTCAACTTGCAGAATATCTTTGGCAACTACTGGCAAGAGCGCGGCCACACCGCCAAGCAAAGTGGCCGCCATATCCAGCGTCATGGCGCCAAGCAGGACACGGTTCTGGCGCACGTAGCCAAAGCCGGCAAAAAGATTACGCAGAATCGCGCGTGCATCACTGGCGGCATTGTGTTGATTGGTATGTGTCGGCGCGAAGGCCGGCTTGGGAATAGCCAGCAACACAACCGACAATAGATAGAGTGCTGCCGCAGTAGCGTAGGCCGCTTCGGGCGCCAGCATGCACAGCAGCCCGCCTATGGCCGGGCCGATGATGGAGCCTAGTTCCTGCATGGAACTCGCTGCGGCAATCGCACGCGGTAGCTGCGCGGGTGACACCAGCGACGGCAGGATGGCTTGCTGCGATGGCCCTTCGAAGGCGCGCGAGATGGCGCACACAAATACAAAACCGAAGATCAACTCACGATTGATCACGCCGCTGAAACTGGCGATTGCCAATGCCGCCATCGAGAATATCGACACGGCTTGCGCACAGCGCAATACCTTGATGCGGTCGTAATGATCAACCACATGGCCAACCACCAGCAGCATGGCCATGGTCGGAACGAACTGGAACAAGCCGATCAGGCCGAGGTCGAGTGCGCTGCCGGTGATTTCGTACAGATGCCAGCCGACCGCGACGAGATACATGAATTGCGCTTGCGTGGCGGAGAGGCGCGCGCCGAGATACGTATACAAGCTGCGTTTATCGAATGGCTGATCACTTAAAGATGAAGCAAGGGTCATGCAAGGAAAATCCAGAATCAGAAACACCCTAAGGTGACATTTATTGGGAGGGCGAGCAACATAATTACCCGCATTATCCTTTAGTACGGGCCGACGTCGAATTCACATCGACAAGTGAAACTCCCTTGTCTATAAATAACAAGTAGCGTTTCCCCGGGGCCCTCCCAAAAGCAAGCCGCCTTGTTTCAGTCATACCAATTTTTTGGAGACAGGTTCGGTAATTTAAAAATCCTGATAAGCATGTGTGCATAAAGTCGTTCGCTTCCGTGGTCTCGAGCTGTATCTTGCGCAGACCTTCCACCCTTCTGATAACTGGAAAGGAATTCATATGCCGCTTACCGATGTAGTCCGTTACCTGAATGCGCGTGATCGCGATCAGCGCCCATTCCTGCGACTCGACGATCCTTTCTATGCCACCATCCGTGGCGCTATCGCCCGCTATGCCCGCATCACCTTGGATTCAGTGTATGCCCCTATTCGCAGCGGCAGTTCCGGCCGCCTGTATGGCCATGCCGCGATACTGAATGCGCGTGGCGAGCTGAACGACATGGCCTTGCACCCGGATGCGGTATT
>DATJIB010000227.1:0-2421 GCA_035493575.1 Rhodocyclaceae bacterium
TGTAACCAACCGACGCTACCGGCAGCAAGCCTGGCACCGGGGTGTAGCGGCCGATATCGGCGCGCGTGGTCAGGAAGGCCGTGTAACCCAGGCCGGTATGCCACGAACTAGGATCGCCCCACATGGCTTTCCAGCTGTAGCCAACCATCCACTCTGGCTTGAAATGTGAATCCTGGAAGCCCATGGCGTACACGCCGCTCCAGTTACCCTTGTCGTCGTAGTGACCGCGCCCGTAGCCCAGGCCATGCGGATTTTCCTGGTAGCTATCAATTTTTTCGCGCGAATAGGCTGAACGCAGATGATAAGTACGGGCTGGCACATAAAGCTCTGAAGAACCCTTGGTATAGGTTTCGGCAACGCTATTCCAGCTGCGCTCGAACCAGGAGGCATCATCTTCCGCAGCAAGTACGGTGGTATTGGCAAGGCCCAGCAAGCAGGCCAGTGTGATTAAGTAACGCATAGTGAATCTCAATGACGGAAATGACGGAAGCCGGTGAACACCATGGCGATATTCTGTTCATCGGCGGCGGCGATCACTTCAGGATCACGCACCGAACCACCGGGTTGAATCACGGCCGTGGCACCAGCTTGCGCCAGTACATCCAGGCCGTCACGGAATGGGAAGAAAGCATCGGAAGCCACTGCGCAGCCGGCAATTTCCAGCTTGGCATTTTCAGCCTTGATGACAGCAATGCGTGACGAGTCCACACGACTCATCTGACCGGCGCCCACGCCGACGGTCACGCCATCCTTGCAATAGACGATGGCGTTCGACTTCACATACTTGGCAATACGCCAGGCAAACAATAGATCGGACAGCTCACGTTCGGTCGGTGCACGCTTGGTGACAACCTTGAGTTCAGCCGCAGTAATACGGGCGATATCGGCGCTTTGTACCAGCAGACCACCACCAACGCGCTTGTAGTCAAAGCTGGCTTTTGTCTCGCCCAGCGGCACGATCAGCACGCGCAAGTTCTGCTTGGCGGCGAATACGGCACGCGCTTCGGCCGTCACTTCCGGCGCGATGATGACTTCAGCAAACTGACCAGCAATGGCTTCGGCAGCGGCCTTGTCGATGGCGACGTTGAAGGCAATGATGCCGCCAAAGGCCGAGCTTGAATCAGTCGTGAAGGCCTTGCGATAAGCATCGGTCGCATTGGCACCCAGCGCAACACCACATGGGTTGGCGTGTTTGATGATGACGCAGGCGATTTCACTGGCTGATGCATCGAAAGCCTTTACACATTCCCAGGCCGCATCGGCGTCGGCAATATTGTTGTACGAAAGTTCTTTGCCTTGAATCTGTTGATAGCTGGCAATGCTGCCGGCTGGCACTTGAATGTCTTTATAGAAAGCCGCTTGCTGATGCGGATTCTCGCCGTAACGCAGATCTTCAACCTTGTCGAAAGCCAGTTGCAGCTTGTTCGGGAAAGTCTGCGGCACATTGTTCTCATCAAGGCTGGTCAGCCAGTTGGCGATGGCGCTGTCGTAACGTGCAGTGTGTGTGAAGGCCTTCTTGGCCAGGGCAAAACGTGTCTTGTATAACAGCGCGCCACTGTTAGTCTTCAGCTCGGCCAGAATCGCCGCGTAGTCTTCAGGGTCGGTAACGATGCCGACGCCACCTTCTTCATTGCCGTGATTCTTGGCCGCGGCACGCACCATGGTCGGGCCGCCGATGTCGATATTTTCGATCGCATCATCCAGCGTGCAATCAGCCTTGGCGATAGTTGCCTGGAATGGGTACAGATTGACGACGACCAGGTCGATGCGTGGAATATCGTGCGCTGCCATCGTGGCCGCGTGCTCGGCCATGTCGCGACGACCGAGAATGCCGCCATGGACTTTAGGATGCAGGGTCTTGACGCGGCCATCCAGCATTTCTGGAAAGCCGGTGTAGTCGGAGACATCCGTGACTGGCACGCCAGCATCGCGCAACAATTTGGCGGTGCCGCCAGTGGACAATAATTTGATATCGAGCGCAGCCAGCGCCTGGGCAAATTCGAGAACGCCAGTCTTGTCAGAAACACTGAGCAGAGCCTGGGTAACCTGAGTAACTTTCATGGGGTAGGCAATCAACAACAAGAATAAAGAACTACCGGCCGCACAATTTGATTGCGATCCGGCTGAAGGAGCGGATTAAAGCAGACCGTGCTCGCTGAGCTTGCGACGCAGAGTATTACGGTTGATACCAAGTATTTCAGCGGCTGTCGTTTGATTACCTTCAGCCTGTTTCATCACGACTTCCAGCATGGGCTTTTCCACATTGGCCAGCACCATGTCATAGACGGCAGCAGGGCGTTCGCCCTCCAGGTCACGGAAATAACGATTCAGCGTGCGACGCACGCAATCCGAAAGATCACTCGAACTCATGCGGCAAGCCCCTCTGGCATATCTGCTTCGTACAGCAAATGTTCATGACTG
>DATJIB010000228.1:0-8737 GCA_035493575.1 Rhodocyclaceae bacterium
GATCTGTCACGACATCGGGATTGAATGGGTAATGCACCAGGCGTAGCTGGCTCGGCGGTGTCGTGACGTACTTGGTGAAGCTGTCCTCTGGCAAACCCAGCGCCAGGGCAAAACCTCGAAACAAGACATTGCTGAGGGCAAACACTGCGTCGTAGTAGGCTTTAACGTTCTGCTTGAATCCGGGAAACTCAGACCAGCGATTCGGGCCAAGCATGGGGCGGCGCTTTTCTTCCTGGCCTTGCAGATCAAAACCGACGTCGTAAGCTTCTTTGAGATCCGGCTTGGCGGAATAGAACTGCTCTTCGCCTTCCGGCACATAACCACTGTGGTTATCGGAAGTCCCAATGTAGTCGCGCATTTTCTGCGCCATTGATTGGGCGAAATAGGCTTGGGTGCAGCGCTTGAGATTTTCGATCAACTCATCCGGCACACCGTGGCCGGTGATGTACAGAAAGCCCGCATCGCGTGCGGCCTGGCCGAGTTGCTCGGCAGCGATCTTGCGCTCGGCCAGCTGCGTCGAAAACAGCAGCGAAATATCCACCAACGGCAATTGCTTGAACGCGGTGTGGGGACTAGGTGGTGGATATTCTGCGGACATCGGCAACTCCTGGATTTAAAAGTTACCTGGTCGTCCAGATCGAATTGCAGCGCAGAAAAAATCCCTGCGCCACCCGGGTCGTCCCGGTAAGTCTGTTTTTGATCAAGCAATCCCTGTACCAATCAAAGCTTACAAACGGTGGGCCTCGCTAAACCAGCCGCCGCCTGGCATGTGTCGATTCAGGCCGCGCTTTCAGGCTTGCAAGCTCGGCACAAAGAAGGTGCAAATACACAGATTGCGCACCAAAGCCGTGAGCACCCTTAGCCACGCAATGGCCCACGAAAAACAACTTCCCCTTTAAAAACATTGAATTAATAAATATTTAAACGTGGCACCGTTCGTGCTTTTAGTTGCATCGGTATTACGTTTGTTCATTTTGGTAATATCCCAACCGACAAAGGAGTCCGCCGTGAATCTCAATCCCCTGAGCAAAACATTGCAGCTTTTACTGACCAAATTAGTGGTGCCGGCGGCATTCGCCCTAACCACCCTGAGTTCGCACGCGGCGGCGCCGCTGAAGATCGGCTATAGCGACTGGCCGGGCTGGGTAGCATGGCAAGTCGCCATCGACAAAGGCTGGTTCAAGGAAGCTGGCGTAGACGTGAAGTTCGAATGGTTCGACTACTCGGCTTCCATGGATGCCTTCGCGGCCGGCAAGCTCGACGCAGTTGGCATGACCAATGGCGATGCACTGGTCACCGGTTCTGGCGGCGGCAAGAGCACCACCATCCTGATCACCGATTACTCCAATGGCAATGACATGATCGTGGCCAAGCCTGGCATCAAGTCGGTCAAGGACCTCAAGGGCAAGAAGGTTGCTGTCGAAGTCGGTCTGGTTGATCACCTGCTGATCGTCAATGCACTCAAGAAGGCCGGCCTCAAGGAAAGCGACGTCACCTTGGTGAATGCCAAGACCAATGAGTTGCCACAAGTATTCACTGCACCTGACATCGCCGCTATCGGCGTATGGCAACCGGTTGCTGGCGAAGCCATGAAGGCCGTACCAGGTTCCCACGGCATCTATACCTCGGCTGATGAACCAGGCCTGATCTATGACGTAATCGCCGCCAGCCCAGCCAGTGCCAAGTCGCGCAAGGCTGACTGGTTGAAGGTTGTGAAAGTCTGGGACAAGGTTGTTGCCTACCTCAAGGATCCAAAGACCCACGCTGATGCCGTCAAGATCATGGCCGCTCGTTCGGGTGTAACCCCGGCCGAGTACGAAACCTTTGTGAATGGCACCAACTTCCTCACCATCGAAGAAAGCAAGAAGATCTACGTCAAGGGCGATGGCTTCAAGTCTTTGTACGGCTCTACCAAGTTCGTGAATGACTTCAACGTCGCCAACAAGGTTTATCCGAAGGCAGAAAAGATCGATACCTATCTCGATCCGTCCTTCACGCAAGGTAAGTAAGTGAGCAAGTAAAAGTTGAACAGCAGACCAGGATTTCACATGAGCACATTGGCAAAACGCATTGATCTTCTCGCCCAACAGCCGCATGGCCGCAAGCTGCTGGTGTTGGCGTCCTTCGTGCTCCCCGTCCTGGTCTGGTGTGCTGTGAGCTACCTCCCCTTCGTCTGGCACCCCAAGGTGCTGGTCGAAGAGGTCGGTGGTGTTGATTATTTCCAGACCGGCATGCTGGTTGATCGTGAAGAGTTCAAGGACCAGATCAAGCAGATGCAGGAGCAAAAACTGGCGCTGCCTGTCGGCAAACCCGCCAACCCGATTTATCTGCCAGCGCCGCATGAAGTGGCGAAGGCTTTGTACACCGGCTTCACCACCCCGCCTGTGCAGAAAGATGCGCCATGGCTGCATGAGAGCCTGTGGCATAGCATCCAGGTCATCTTCTGGGGCTTTGTGATTTCATCAATTGTTGGCGTACCGCTGGGCATCATGGCCGGCACTTACGCAACGCTCGCTCGTTTGTCTGAGCCTTTCATCGAATTCTTCCGCTACCTGCCAGCGCCTGCCTTTGGCGCGCTCGCAGTGGCTGTGCTCGGCATTTACGATGGCCCCAAGATCGCCATCATCGTGATCGGTACTTTCTTTCAGCAAGTGCTGATCATCGCCAATACCACGCGCAAACTGGAGAACACCATCATCGAGGCGGCGCGCACCCTGGGTACCAAGGGCGTCAAGCTGATCACCAAGGTGGTATTGCCCGGCATCCTGCCTGACCTCTATCGCGACCAGCGCATCCTGCTCGGTTGGGCCTGGACTTATCTGATCGTTGCTGAACTCATCGGCACCAGTTCCGGCATCACCTTCTTCATCACGCAGCAAGCGCGCTACCAGCATTTCGAAAACGTCTACGCCGCCATCATCATCATTGGCATCATCGGCTTCGGCAGTGATCTAGTGCTGGAGAAACTCGGCCGCAAACTCTTCCCCTGGGACCAGGCTTCGCAGAAGCGCGCCTGAACCAAGAGATAGAACAAGGACAACATCATGAGCAACCTGCCCAGCTATCTCGACCAGACCGACGCCGTCCGCGAACGCTTTGACCGCATCAAAGAACGCGAGGTAATTCTCGAGGTCAAGAATCTGCACAAAAGCTACCAGTCGCCACAGGGTGAAACCGAAGCGCTGCGCAATATCAACTTCAAGGTACATCGCCGTGAATTCGTCTGCGTCATCGGCGCATCCGGTTGCGGCAAGTCCACCTTGATCCGCACCTTGGCCGGACTGGAAAAGCAAAGTTCGGGAGAAGTACTGCTCGATGGCCAACCGGTGGAAGGCCCAGGTCGCGACCGTGGCATGGTCTTCCAGGGTTATTCGCTGTTCCCTTGGCTGACGGTCAAACGCAATGTGATGTTCGGACCGCAGATGAGCGGCAACAGTTTCGACGCCTCCGAACGTGAAGCGCGCCAATGGCTCGATCTCGTGGGCCTGACCAAATTTGCCGACAGCTACCCACATCAACTTTCCGGCGGCATGCGTCAACGTGTTGCCATCGCGCGCGCGCTTGTGAATCAACCGCGCATCCTGTTGATGGACGAACCCTTTGGTGCACTCGATGCCCAGACACGCTGCAAGATGCAAAGTCATCTGCTCGAAATCTGGCGCAACATCGATATCACCATCCTCTTCATCACCCACGATCTGGACGAGGCCATCTATCTGGCCGACCGCATCCTGGTCTTGAAGCCACATCCTGGTGAAGTGCTCGAGGTGATTGAAGTTCCAGTGCCACGCCCGCGCTCGTCTGAGCAATTCACTAGCCCTGAATTCGTCGCCACCAAGAAGCGCCTGGATGATCTGATTCATCCGCCGGTTGCTGAAGAAGCGCATGTTGAAGATGAGTCGGACTCACAGAACATGTATCGCATGACCAACGTGACGGACAGCGTGGAATAAGACCATGCAATGGGACAACCTTACCTGGCAGGAGTTACCCGCAGCGCTGGCTGCATGTGGGCACTCGGCCATACTGCCGGTCGGTGCGACGGAGCAGCATGGCCCGCACCTGGGTAATGGCGTTGACTCCATCATTGCCGAAGAACTGTGCGCAGTCGTAGCTGAAAAAACCGGCGTGCCGATGCTGCCCACTTTGTCCTATGGTTGCTCGCTAGGCCATAGCCGCCGCTGGCCGGGCACCATTGCTTTGACACCCATCCTGCTGATCGAGCTGGTTAAGCAGATCGGCGACTGGGCTTATCACAGCGGTGTGCGCCGTCTCTTCATCGTCAATGCCCATGTCACCAATGCCGCACCTTTGCGTTGCGCGCTGGAGATGCTGCGCGCCGAGCATGATGACTTGATGGTCACCGTGATCAATACCGCCACCTTGTCCGAGCGCGTACGCGAAGCCCACAGCGCCGATGCTGCCGACTGGCATGCCAATGACGCCGAAACTTCCGTGATGCTGGCCATCGCACCGGAAGGTGTACGTCTGGACAAGCTGGCTGAAGCAGACGATCCAGACCGCACCTGTGGCTGCGTATTTGCCCACCCGGTCAATCGCACCAGCCTCAATGGCGTGACCGGCAAGCCCAGCCTCGCTACCCGCGACAAGTGCGTGCAACTTTTCGATTGGCTGGTCGAGGACCTGAGTGCCCTGGTCACCATCGGCCGCCGTGAATTACCGCCTTTGCCACGTTCTTACTACAGCCCTTATACCGACGATTCCTCTGAAGCCGACAGTCGCTGAAATCCATTTCAACGACGCCCCCCACTTTAGAAATTAACTTATGTTTTAGAGGACATCATGAACATCGCCCAGCCTTTTGATATCACCCAAGTATCTGCCCCTGACGCTGCCAAACTCCAGAAAGAACTGGAAAGCAAAGGCGTGAAATATTGCATCGGCGCCTACGTCGATATTCACGGCGTTCCCAAAGCCAAGGTTGTTCCTATCGGCCACCTCGGCCATATGGCAAAGGGTTCCGAGCGTTACACCGGCTATGCGCTGGACGGTCTCGGCCAGATGCCGAACGAAGACGAACTGACTTCGATTCCGGACTTCAGCCGCATGGTGCAGTTGCCATGGGAACCGAAGATTGCGTGGATTCCGTCCGACAATCACTTCCAGGGCAAGCCCTATCCGCTCAACACCCGCGTGGCACTGCAGATGCAATTGGCTGAAGCCGCCAAGCTGGGCTACGGCATGAACCTGGGCATTGAGTGCGAAGTGTTTTTGCTCAAGCAGGACGAAGAAGGCAAGCTCAGCGTGCCGGACGCCGAAGATAAACTCGGCAAGTCCTGCTACGACGTGCGCGGCTTCACCAACAGCTTTGAATGGCTGGACAAGATGGCCACCGCCATCGACAGCCTGGGTTGGGATCTGTATTCCTTTGACCACGAAGACGCCAATGGCCAGTTTGAATTCGACTTCAACTACTCGGACGCTATCACCACTTGCGACCGCCTAACCTTCTTCCGTTTCATGGCCAAGCACTATGCGCGTGAACAAGGCCTGCTCGCCACCATGATGCCAAAGCCCTTCGCCGACAAGACCGGCAACGGCGCCCACTTCAATATGTCGCTGTATGACCTGAAGAATGGCAACAACCTGTTCGCTTGCGACCCCAAGGATGATCCGAATGGTATCGGGCTGACCCCGCTGGGCTACAAGTTCATTGCCGGCATCCTCAAGCATGGCCGCGCCCTCTGCGCCGTGTTTGCGCCAACAGTGAATAGCTACAAGCGTCTGGTCCGCCGTGGCGCCATGAGCTACTTCTCGTGGGCGCCGGTGTTCAACTCCTGGGGCTCCAACAACCGTACCAACTCGGTCCGCATCCCGTCGGGCGGTGGTCGTTGTGAGTCGCGCAATGCCGACGGCGCCGTCAATCCCTACCTCGCCGCGACCCTGGTATTGGCTGCCGGTCTGGAAGGCATACGCGAGAATCTTGATCCGGGCAAACCGAATGAAGACAATCTCTACGGCATCAGCGAAGAAGAACGCAAGGCACGTGGCATCGATTTCCTGCCGCAGACTTTGCAGGAAGCCGTGGCTGCTTTCGCGGAAGATCCACTGGTTGAAAAAGTGCTCGGCAAGGGCTTGCGCGATGAGTTCATTCGCTACAAGACCGAGGAATGGGAGGCTTACCACCTGTCCGTAAGCAAGTGGGAAGTCGAACGCTACAGCTATATGTTCTAAATCTTAATCACAGCCATGAACAAAAAAAGCAAAGTCAGCACGCCCGTGCCAGAAGACAAAGGCAACTCGCTGGTCAGTCGCATCAGTGTGTCCTTGCCACCGCTATTGCTAGAGGAACTCGACCATATGGTCGAGAGCCGCGGCTATGGCAGTCGCTCGCAAGCGATTGGCGATATGGTCAATTACCAGCTCGCCGAACACAAGCGCAAGCTTGGCAACGACGTGATGGTGGGCACGCTGACTTTGCTGTATGACCGCACTACCCGTGGCTTGCAAAAGAACCTGGCCGACCTGCAGTACAAGCACATCGATGAAGTGATCAGTTCGCTGCACGTCCATCTGACTCATGATCAAGTCATGGAAGTGATTCTGCTGCAGGGCCCGGCCAACTATCTACAGGAAATCGCCAACGACATGATCGCCCAGCGCGGCGTGATCACCGGCCATCTGCAACTCATGGCCGCAATCATTCCGCCGCTGCACGCCGCCACTGACGACGACTAAACACTATGAACAACACTCCACTCTGGGAACACACCGTCCCTGCCGGCACCCACTGGTCCGGCATGATCCGCCGCGGCACGACTATACGTTTTACCGATCTGGAAGGCGGCGCCAATTGCTCGCTGATTTTTTTCAATCCGGAAGAAAAGCTTGAGCGCTACAACATGCCGGACACCTTGAAGGCCCAGCACACCGCCCTGCTATCAAAGGGCCACTGCCTGTATTCGGATATGGGCCGCATCTTCGCTTCCATCATCGAAGACAGCGTGGGCTGGCACGACAGTTTTTGCGGCGTGTCCGACGCTGCCATGGTCAAAGCGCAATATGGCGAAAGCCACTATCAGCAGGCCAGTAATGACATGTTGCGTAATGGCCGCGACTCACTGCTGATCGAGCTCGGCAAATACGGCCTCGGTCCACGTGACCTGGGCCCGACCGTGAATCTGTTCAGCAAGGTCGTAGCCGATGCGGAAGGCAAGCTCAGCTATGTGGATGGCAATAGCAAGACCGGCAGCACTGTCGATCTGCGCTTCGAGATGAACACGCTGGTTTGCTTGAGCACCGCACCGCACCCGCTCAATCACAACGCCAACTATGCGGCCAAGCCAGTCAAGCTTTCGGCCTATAAGGCAGAAACAGTTTCCGCCGAAGACTACTGCCGCAACTTCCGTCCTGAAAATCAGCGCGGCTTCATCAACACTGAACGTTACGTGGGGCTCTGATCATGGCACTCCTGGAAAGCAAGTTAGATCCCAAGAAGGCCGTCATCAGCGAAACCTGTCTCGCTGGCGAACCATGGATCAAGACCATCAAGAAGGGCCAGGTCTTTCGCATCCTCGATCTGGAAGGCAATCAGGCAGTCGATACCTTGTTCTATTCGGCGACCACGCCAGAGGAACGCTACAGCGCCACCGATACTATCGTACGTCAAGGAGCGCTTTACCTGACGGTCGGTTCCAAGCTGTATTCGAACCAAGGCAATCTGATGCTGACCATCATTGCCGATACCTGTGGTCGCCACGACACCCTGGGCGGCGCTTGCGCCTCCGAGAGCAACACGGTGCGCTATGCCATCGACAAGCGCCATATGCACAGCTGTCGCGATAACTTCCTGCAAGGCCTGGCCTATTGCGATTGTCACGATCACGGCGCCGCCAAGCTCGGCCTGGGCAAGCGCGACCTCGGCCCAAACATCAACTTCTTCATGAACGTACCGGTTACCCCCGAAGGCGGCCTGACTTTCGCTGATGGTATTTCCGGCGCCGGCAAGTATGTGGAAATGCGCGCGGAGATGGATGTGGTGTGTCTGATCTCGAATTGCCCGCAGCTGAATAACCCTTGTAATGGTTACAACCCAACGCCCGTGCAGTTGCTGGTCTGGAATCCGCAGTAAAGTCTTAGCTTGAACAGCCAGCTCGGGACGGCCCGCGCTGAAAACAAAATACGGGACGACCCGTGTCAGGTGAAAAATGTTTAAAAAAGTCCTGATTGCCAACCGTGGTGCGATTGCCTGCCGTATCCAGCGCACCCTGAAGAAACTCGGTGTCGCTTCCGTGGCCGTGTACTCGGAAGCCGACGCTAGCGCGCGCCATGTGCTGGAAGCGGACGAGTCTGTTTTGCTCGGCCCAGCGCCAGCCGCAGAAAGCTATCTGCTCGCCGACAAAATACTCGCCGAAGCCAAGCGTTTGGGTGTGGAAGCTATCCATCCTGGCTACGGCTTCCTGTCCGAAAACCCGGACTTCGCCGAAGCCTGCGAAGCAGCCGGCATTGCCTTCATCGGGCCGAATGCTGCGCAGATGCGCGCATTTGGTCTCAAGCACACCGCCCGCGAACTCGCCGAACAGAACAATGTGCCACTGCTGCCGGGCTCTGGCTTATTGAGCGACGTCGGCCATGCCGCCGCGGAAGCCAAGCGTATCGGTTATCCGGTCATGCTCAAGAGTACTGCCGGTGGTGGCGGTATCGGCATGCGTTTGATCTGGAGTGAAGACGAACTGGCCGAAGCCTTTGCTTCAGTAGATCGCCTTGCCCGCGCCAA
>DATJIB010000229.1:0-2581 GCA_035493575.1 Rhodocyclaceae bacterium
TCATGCGGCACCGGGAAAGGCTGAATCTGCAAATCGCCAATTGCAAAGACCTGATGACTGTCGATCAGGTGCAGATCAACAGCATACTCATGCAAATCGGGTTTGCTGCGCAAAGCCGCCACGTGAGTGCCATGAGTCAAATGCAAGGAGTAGCCGTAGCGGCGCGCACAGGGAAAGGCGCCGGCGATGTGATCGCTATGTTCATGCGTGACCACAATGGCGTCAATGTCGTCGCCTCCAAGGCCGAGACGAGCCAAGCGCTGCAGCAGGTTGCGCGGGCCAAAGCCGCAATCGAGCAACACTCTTGTGTTGCCTGCTTCGACCACTAGCGCATTGCCCTTGCTGCCACTACCCAGCGAGGCAAAGCGCAGCACCTTATTTCAGTTGCTCGTAAAGTAAGCCGAGAATTCGGCGCGAAGTGTCGGTGGTATCAACCCCACCTTCCTTGGTCAGAACCTGGACGGTACTGTTGTCGCCCTGGCCCTTCACATAGATACGGTATTGCGTATTCTTGTTCAGGTCCTTATCACTGCTCTTCCAGAATGCCAGCTTGGACAAGAGACCATCATCCTTCTTGTTCTTGTTGTCCGCGTCCGGATCAACATAGCGCACGAAATAAAGCCCTTGCGAACGATCGCGATCTTCAACCGTAAAGCCTACACGATCCAAGGCCAGACCAATGCGGCGCCAGGCACGATCAAACCCTTCGGCTACATCAAGGGTTCCTCCACCCGTAGCCGCGCGATTAAGCTTGGCACGCTCGGCCTTAGGCGCTGCGGCCAGCATGGTCTTGGCCTTTTCGTCCTCAACACCCAGGCGTACCATCAAGCGACGCAGCATCTCAGCTTCCAACTCAGGATCGGGTTCGCGCGGCTGCCAACGTGTTTCCGACTTGCCTTCAGTCGTATAAATTTCATACATACCACGGTGGCTGATGTAGATTTCAGTCGAGCCAGGGTCGGTGCCTTTTTCCAGGCGGGTACGAAATTTATCGCGTTCAGCAGTTGAGTAGAGCGAGTCCAGCGCCTTGCCGAGCATATTGCGAATAAAGTCTTGCGGCAATTTGGCCCGGTTCTCGGCCCAGTCGGTTTCCATGATGCCGGCGTCAGGCTGCTCGATATTCACCAGCATGCCGTTCTCTTGCCAGAACTCCTTCACCGTTGCCCAAAGCTTCTCGGGTGGAATGCCGGGCACGACGAGCCAGCGTTGCGTGCCCGAACGCTCGATACGCAGATTGCCCACTTCTGGCAATACATCACTGGTACCACTCGTTGCTTTACGTTCTCCGGAGTATGCCGACAAGGTCGCGGTACCGCGGCCCGCCTCCGGCACGACATATCTCTCATCACGCCCCGGTGCAGTCAAGTCAGGCGGAATTTCCAGCGGCGGCAATTTATTATTACCGGCCGATTTGTATTCGATCTTCTTGGATTCTGGAAGCAGACTGCCCATACCGCAACCTGCCAGTAGCACGGTTGCGAGGATTGGACACAACAGACGGCTGAAGCGGGACGAGTGATTTTTCATAACGATTAAACTTTAATACCAGCTTCGCGCATTGCTCCGCGCACACGTTCGTGAAACTCAGGAGAGAGCGGCGTCAATGGCAAACGCAGCGCGCCGCCAATCAACCCCAGTTGTTGTACTGCCCACTTGGCAGGAATCGGATTGGCCTCGAGGAACAGGTTCTTATGCAGGCCTAGCAGCTTGAAGTGAATGTCGCGTGCCTTTACGACATCGCCAGTGCGGGCAGCAAACACCATTTCATGCATCAGCTTCGGCGCAACAGTAGCGGTCACGGAAATACAACCATGGTAACCAAGCAGGACGGCCGCCACGCCAGTAGCATCATCGCCGCTATATAGCGCAAAGCCCTTGGGGGCACGCTTGATCAAATCAGCGGCGCGTTCGAGATTCCCGGTTGCATCCTTGATGCCGACGATATTCGGCAGTTCGGCCAGACGCAACGTCGTGTCGTTACTCAGATCGGCAACCGTACGACCAGGAACGTTGTAAAGAATCAATGGCAGCTCGACCGCTTCGGCAATCGCCTTGAAGTGCTGATATAAGCCTTCCTGGGTTGGCTTGTTGTAATAAGGGACAACGGACAGATGCGCATCGGCACCTGCTTCCTTGGCGTATTGCGCCAGCTTGATGGCTTCCGGGGTCGAATTGGCGCCGGTACCGGCGATGACCGGAATGCGGCCGGCAATGTGATCGACCGTAGTCTTGATCAGCAGGCAATGCTCATCAAAATCGACGGTCGGCGATTCGCCCGTCGTGCCGACGACAACTATGCCGTCCGTACCTTCGGCAACGTGCCAGTCGAGCATGCGCTTCAGTGCTGGGATATCCAGACTGCCGTCGTCCTGCATGGGAGTGGGAATAGCGGGGAGCGAACCTGTGATCATGATGGCGTTTCTATCTTTGGCAAGAATCTAACAAAAAATGATTAAGGAATGATGGCGGTTATGTAAGCGGATGTGATTACAGACCGGCCAGGACACGAACATGCGCTTCAGCACTGCGACCCAAAGCCGACAAGGAATAACCGCCTTCGAGGATGGAGACAATCCGACCT
>DATJIB010000230.1:0-3481 GCA_035493575.1 Rhodocyclaceae bacterium
TCCTTGATGCCGCCCTTGACGATGTCTTTCAGCTCAACCACACCAAGGACGCGCGTACCTTCTGAAACAACCAGCGGGGTACTGCCGCGACGGGCAATTTCCTCAACGGTGGCGATCACGCCAGCCGGGAAGGAACCACCCAATGATTCGACATGCTTGCGGATGGCATCCTGCGCACCTTTGCGAATCTGGCGTCCTTCAACATCAACACCACTCATGCGGGTTTGCGCCGAGAAGTGGATGAAGCTGGCGCCCATGGCCTGGATGTCGCGTTCGCGGATGTTGTAGCGTTGCTTGGCGAGCACGACGATGCTGCGGCCTTCCGGTGTTTCATCAGCGAGTGAAGCGAGCTGGGCGGCATCAGCCAGGTTGACTTCGGTGACACCCGAGGCTGGCACAAACTCAGAGGCCTGACGATTGCCCAGTGTGATGGTGCCGGTCTTGTCCATCAGCAGCACATCCACGTCACCTGCAGCTTCCACAGCTCGACCCGAGGTGGCGATGACATTGGCCTGCATCATGCGGCTCATACCCGCCACGCCAACGGCAGAAAGCAGGCCGGCAATCGTGGTTGGAATCAGGCATACCAGCAGCGCAATCAGCACGGTGATCGATACAGGTTGCGAGGTCGCATTGCCGGCTGCCTTGGCCAGATCGGAACTGAAGATAGAGAAAGGCAACAGGGTCACGGTCACACCAAGGAAGACGATGGTCAGTGCCACCAGCAAAATCGTCAGTGCGATTTCGTTCGGCGTTTTCTGGCGCTTGGCGCCTTCGACCATGGAGATCATACGATCGAGAAAGGTCTCGCCCGGATTGACCGTGACGCGAATCACCAGCCAATCTGACAGCACGCGCGTGCCGCCGGTCACAGCCGAGAAGTCGCCGCCGGATTCACGAATGACCGGAGCCGATTCACCGGTGATGGCGGACTCATCTACCGAAGCTACGCCTTCAATGACCTCACCATCGGCCGGAATGCTTTCACCGGCGAGGACGAAGACCATGTCGCCTTTGCGCAATTCTTCCGAGGGCGCGGTATGCCACTCCGCACTGAAGGACTGAGGATTCGCCGAGGCTTTTCCCACGATATAGTCGGTGCGTAATTTCTTGCACCACAGATCACGTTTGATACCGCGTAGCGAAGCCGCTTGTGCCTTGCTGCGACCCTCGGCCAGGGCTTCGGCAAAGTTGGCGAACAGCACCGTGAACCAAAGCCATAGGGCAATAGCGAGGATGAAGCCGGATTTTTCGATGCCTACGCTTGCGCCGTGGTTGAACAATGACTGCACCCAGATGGCGGTGGTCAGCATCGAGCCGATGTAGACCACGAACATGACCGGGTTCTTCCATTGCACGCTGGGGCTCAGCTTGCGGAAGGCATCAGCAATGGCGGGTTTTACCAAAGCTGGGTCGTAGAGTGAGAATGCTTTTTGCGACATGATTTTTTCTCCAGTCTCGACTTAGTTGGCAACGCTAAGCATGAGTTGCTCAATCACCGGGCCGAGCGCCAGTGCAGGGACATAATTCAGAAGACCAACCAGCAACACCGTACCAATCAGCAGCATCACAAATAGCGGGCCATGGGTCGGCAAGGTGCCAGCGGTGACAGCCAGACGCTTCTTGGCTGCGAGGGCGCCGGCGATGGCCAGCACCGGCACGATCACACCGAAGCGGCCAAACCACATGGCGACGGCAAGCAGGCCGTTGTAGAAAGGCGTGTTGGCGGAAAGGCCAGCAAAGGCACTGCCGTTGTTATTGGCGGCCGAGGTTAGTGCGTACAGGATTTCGGTAAAGCCGTGTGCGCCAGGGTTGGCAATGCCGGCACGGCCCGCTTCGCTGAGTACGGCAACGGCGGTGCCAGCCAGCACCAGCAGCGGTGTGACCAGGATGGCGATCGAGGTCATCTTCATCTCGAAGATTTCGATCTTCTTGCCCAGATACTCAGGGGTGCGACCTATCATCAAGCCTGCAATAAAGACGGCCAGGATGGCGAAGATCAGCATGCCGTAAAGGCCGGAACCGACGCCACCGAATACGACTTCACCCAGCTGCATCAACACCGTTGGGACCAAGCCGCCCATAGGTGTCATTGAGTCATGCATCCCGTTCACCGCGCCACATGAAGCGGCGGTAGTGATCGCAGCAAACAAGGCCGAGTCGGCAATGCCGAAGCGGCTTTCCTTACCTTCGAAATTGCCTTGGCTCAATGCTGTAGTACTGACCGAGGTTTGCGCATCTGGCGTACCAATCGTTACGCTAGCCAGCAATGGATTGCCTTGTTGTTCGTAGTTGAGCGCGACTAAAGTAAATGCGACGAACAGGATGCTCATGGCGGCAAACACGGTCCAGCCTTGGCGTTTGTCACCCACCATCTGCCCAAAGGTGACGCACAGCGCACCAGGAATCAGGAAGATGGACAGCATCTGCATGAAGTTGGCTAGTGGCGTTGGATTTTCATACGGATGAGCCGAGTTGGCGTTGAAGAAGCCGCCGCCATTGGTGCCTAGCATCTTGATGGCTTCCTGCGAAGCGACCGGACCCATGGCTAGGGTTTGTGTCTGCGTCGTAGCAGGTTCGGTCACGACAGCACCCTTGTCATCCTTCAGCGGCTGACCATCTTCGCCTAACTTTGGCGCGTCATAGTGGGTGACGTCGAGGGTAGTGACATCCTTGTAAGCGTCGAAATTTTGAATCACGCCCTGACCAACCAGAAAGATCGAGAATACAAAGGACAAAGGCAGCAGTATCCACAGGGTGGCGCGCAGCAGATCAGTCCAGGCATTGCCGATGCTGCTGGCCGAGTGACGGGCGAAGCCGCGAATCAGGGCAATCACTACGACGATGCCGGTGGCGGCAGAAAGGAAGTTCTGCACCGTCAGACCCAGCATCTGGGTCAGATAGCTCATCGTGCTTTCGCCGGCATAGCCTTGCCAGTTGGTATTACTGACGAAGCTGACCGCGGTATTGAACGAAGAGTCTGGCGAGACATTCGCCATGGCTTGCGGGTTCAGCGGCAAGTAGAGTTGCAGACGTTGCAGGGCGTAAATGGCCAACATGCCGAGTGCATTGAAGGCAACGATGGCATAGGCATATTGCAGCCAGCTCATCTCTGCGTTCTTGATGCCACATAGACGCTTCAAGGCGCTTTCGATGTGGCCAGTCCAGCCGTATTGGCCTTCCATCACCTTGGCGATATAGATGCCCAGCGGCTTGGCCAATACGGCCACCGCCAAGAGAAAGACGGTCAGTAGCAAGACTGCATGCGTGGTAAGAGATGTGTTCAGAATGGTGTTCACGAGAAGTCCTCCGGATTGAGGAGCGCGGCGACGAGATAGATCAGCAGCCCGACCGCAATGACGGCGCTGGCAATTTGCAACCAGGTCATGATTTTTCTCCGCGACGGCTCAAGCGTTGACAGCCGGCTGCGAATGCAGCGACCAGCCCAAAGAAAAGCGCCAGAGCGGCGATATAAAGCAGA
>DATJIB010000231.1:0-8477 GCA_035493575.1 Rhodocyclaceae bacterium
TGACGCATTCAAGCGTTACACGCCGGCGTGCGAGAACAACGACCTCGGCAAGTGCAGCCAGGAGCAGATCGTCAATGCTTACGACAATGCAATTGGCTACACCGACCATGTGTTGGCCCAGACCATTGCCTATCTGAAGACGCAGGAGAGCCATTACGACGTGGCGCTGATCTATGTTTCCGATCATGGCGAATCATTGGGTGAGCACGGCTTGTATCTGCACGGAGTGCCATATTCGATCGCCCCGAGCGAGCAAACCCATGTGCCCATGGTGTGGTGGATGCCGCAGCAATCGGCGCGCAATCTGAATGTCGATCTGGCCTGCTTGCGCAAGAATGCGACGTCACCAGCCAGCCACGACAATCTGTTCCCGTCGATACTCGGTTTGTTGCACATTCAGACGCAGCGTTATGAAGCCAGCAAGGATCTGTTTAACAGCTGTCGTCTGCCCGCGACAGCTGCGGCAAGATAAGGACAGCTCTTACAGCTGGACTTAACTTGCTGGCAGCAAGCCCTTATACTGGCTCGCATGTATACCCCTGTCATTCTTGTTACGGGCGCTGGCCGTCGTGTCGGCGCTGAAATTGCCCGCACCCTGCATGCCGCCGGCGCCAAGGTCATGCTTCATTACCGGAGCGCGCGCCTTGAGGCCGAGGCCTTGGCGCTTGAGCTCAATCAAACGCGCCCAGATTCGGCTGCCGTGGTCCATGCCGAGCTCAACGATGCCGTGGCTTTGGCTGCGGTGGTTGAATTGACGGTATCGACTTTCGGTCGCCTGGATGGCGTGGTGAATAATGCCTCGTCGTTTTTCCCTACGCCTGTCGGCAGCATCGACGAGGATGCCTGGGACAATCTGATCGGCAGCAACCTCAAAGGCCCCCTGTTTTTGTCGCAAGCGGCGGCGCCTCATCTCAAACAGACGCACGGCTGCATCATCAACATCACCGATATACATGCTGAGCGGCCGCTGAAAAACTACCCGCTGTATTGCGCAGCCAAGGCTGGCTTGTTAGGGCTCACTCGGGCCTTAGCCCTTGAGCTGGGCCCAGAGGTGCGCGTGAATGCGATTTCACCGGGGCCGATTGCTTGGCCCGAAGGCGAGTCTTTTTCCCTGGCTGAGCGCAAGACCATCATCGACCATACCCTGCTAAAAAAAGCCGGATCCCCTGCTGACATCGCTGGCGCGGTAAAATTCCTGCTTCTGGATGCCCCTTACGTGACCGGCCAAGTGCTGAATGTAGACGGCGGCCGCACTGCTCACCTTTGAGCCCCCTTTAGCATTACTGGATTTACCATGAGTCTCACCGCACGTAGCGCGGACCGCGAACGCGTCGAAACCAACAAGCTAGCCAAGCGTTTGCGTCGTGACGCCGGCCAGGCCGTGGTCGACTTCAATATGATCAGCGAAGGCGACAAGGTCATGGTGTGCCTGTCCGGTGGCAAGGACTCCTACGGCATGCTCGATATCCTGTTGCATCTGCGCGAGCATGCGCCGATCAACTTCGAGATCATCGCCGTCAATCTGGACCAGAAGCAGCCTGGCTTTCCGGCGCACATCCTGCCCGAGTACCTGACCAAGCTGGGCGTGCCTTTTCATATTGAAAATCAGGACACCTATTCCATCGTCAAGCGTGTAGTCCCGGAAGGGAAGACCACCTGTGCGCTGTGCTCGCGCCTGCGTCGCGGCATTCTGTATCGCGTGGCGGATGAGCTGGGTGCGACCAAGATCGCCCTCGGCCATCATCGCGACGACATCCTTCAGACCTTGTTTTTAAACATGTTCTTCGGCTCCAAGCTCAAGGCCATGCCGCCCAAGCTGGTGTCCGACGACGGCAAGCACGTGGTGATTCGCCCGCTGGCCTATTGCAGCGAGGCTGATCTGACTGCCTGGGCCGAGCACCGCGAATTCCCGATCATTCCGTGTGACCTGTGCGGCAGCCAGGAACAACTGCAGCGTAAACAAATCAAGAACATGCTGGTGGATTGGGAAAAGCGCTTCCCGGGCCGCGTCAAGAATCTGTTCCGCTCGCTTAGCAATATCGTGCCGTCGCACCTGATGGACCGGGAATTGTTCAACTTCCAGGAACTGCAGGCGACCGGCGTGCCGAACCCGGATGGTGATGTTGCCTTCGACGCCATTGATTTTCCGAAAGAATCAGCTGCCGTCGAGTGGCTTTGACCGGTACAATCCGCCCCTGCCTGTCTGAATCTTTATCGTGACCGATCCCATCCCGACCCCAGCGTCGCCCCAAAGCCTTAAGAACATTGTGACTGCCTGCTACGCATTGCAGGCGGTGGCTTTCTTCGTCGGCATTTCCAGCATCGTGGCCGTGGTGCTGGCCTATATCAAACGTGACGATGCACGCGGCACTTGGTTGGAGTCACATTTCCGCTGGCAGATTCGCACCTTCTGGTTTGGCCTGCTGTGGGGTGTGATCGGCGCGGCACTCTATATTGTGGTGATCGGCATCCCGATTCTGTTCGCCACCTGCGTATGGATCATCTATCGCATTGCCAAAGGCTGGCTGGCCCTTAACGACGGCAAGACTCTCTACCCTAATTCCTGATGCAAGCTCGGCAACTCCCCCCCCGCACAGGCATCGCCTGGCTGCAGGCCTCGTATCTGCTCTATCGGCGCAACCCCCCACTGCTCACCAGCGTGACCATGTTGTATCTGCTGATTGTGATCGGCCTGAATTTCGTGCCGATTCTGGGTTCCTTCATTGTGCCCCTGCTGCTGCCCATTCTGAATCTGATCGTTGCCAATACCTGCCGTGTCATTGAAAAAAGGGAGTTGCCCAGCAATGCAGGCTTGTTTTTTGGCGTCCGCGAACAGCGTCCAGAACTGCTGAAACTAGGCGGCCTGCAATTGGCTGGCTCAGTCGTGGTTCTCTTGCTCAGCGTGCTGCTTGAGGGCGGCATGATTCCACTGCCCAATCCAGAAAAGCCCGATCTCGAAGGTTTCGCTGGCATGCTGCTGCGCCTCTTCATCATGGCCGTGCCTTTCCTGATGGCCTTCTGGTTCGCGCCATTACTGACCGGCTGGCACAAGATTCCCGCCGGCAAGGCCGTGTTCTTCAGTCTGGTTTCCTGCTGGCGCAATTGGCGCGTATTCATTGTCTATGGCCTGGCCACCGCTTTGATCGCCATCGTCATTCCGGGCTTGCTAATTGTGCTCACCATGCTGGCCTTGCCGGGCTTTGCCGAAGGCTTATCCTTTGTCCTGCGCCTGCTCTTGATCATGGTTTTCACACCTATGCTGATGGCCAGTGCCTATATCAGTTACCAGGACATTTTTCAGTCCCCTACCGCAGCAGAACCTGAAGTCGAAAACGCATGAGTGATCCGATAGGCATTCTTGGAGGCACCTTTGACCCGGTGCACTTCGGTCATTTACGTTTGGCTGAAGAGGCATTTGAAAAACTGGGCCTGGCTGGCGTGATCTGGAGCCCGGCCGGCAAGACCGCGCACCGCGATCAGCCGCAAGCCGAAGCCGCGCATCGCGTTGCCATGGTCAAGCTGGCCATCGACGACAACGAAGACTTCAGCCTGGATAGTACCGAAGCTGAATCGGACGAGCCCAGTTACACCGTGCCCATGCTTGAGCGCATGCGCAAGGAATATGATGACGCGCCACTGGTGCTCTTGCTCGGCGCCGATGCTTTTCTGGGGCTGCCCAGCTGGCACCGCTGGGAAGATATTTTCAAGCTGGCGCACATTGCAGTATTCACTCGTCCTGGTCATGAGCTGGAGCTCGATGCCATGTCGCCGCTACTGGGCAAGCAATTCTCCAAGCGCGCCACGGTTGATCCGCAGCAGTTGCAAGAAGTGCCTTCCGGTTTTGTAATTCCTTCACTGCTTACGCCGCTGGACATATCGGCCACCACTATTCGTACCCAATTAGCGCATGGCGGCAGCCCGCGTTACTTGCTGCCTGAGTCGGTTCTCGACTATATTCAATCTAACAATCTTTATCGGTAATCGCATGGACGTCCGCAAGCTACAAAAAATCGCCGTTGAAGCCCTCGAAGACATCAAGGGCCGCGATATCGAAGTCATCAATACCAGCAAACTCACCGCCATGTTTGATCGCATCATCGTGGCCAGTGGCGACTCCAATCGTCAGGTCAAGTCACTTGCGCGCAGCGTCCATGACAAGGTCAAGGAAGCCGGTGGTGAGGTGATCAGCGTTGAAGGTGAAGAAACCGGCGAATGGGTACTGGTTGATCTGGGCGACATCGTTGTCCACATCATGCAGCCAGCCGTACGCGTTTATTACAACCTCGAAGAGTTGTGGCAGACCAAGCCCAAGCGCGTCAAGGCTGCTGAGGCCGCCGAGACCGAAGACAACGACTGATTTGTCTTCCCACCCATGAAGCTCATCATCGTGGCCGTTGGCACACGCATGCCGGACTGGGTGGAAACTGCCTACGCAGACTTTGCCAAGCGCATGCCGCGTGAATGCGCGCTGGAGCTGCGCGAGATCAAAGCCGAGCCGCGTACTACCGGCAAAAGTGTAGATGCCATGATGGCTGCCGAAGCCACACGCATTCGCGCCGCCTTGCCGGCACGCTGTCGGCGCATCATCCTGGATGAGCGCGGTACCGAGGCCACTACCAAGTTATGGGCCGAACGCCTCGGCGAATGGATGGGTGGCGGCGAAGATGTGGCTTTCATGATCGGCGGCCCCGACGGTTTGTCGCCCGAGATCAAAGCTGAAGCCGACGAACGCTATCGCATTTCCGGTCTGACTTTGCCTCATGCCATGGTGCGCGTCATGCTCGCTGAAGCGCTCTACCGCGCCCACAGCCTGCACAAGGGCCACCCCTATCATCGCGAGTAAACACCAGCAAAATATTTGCACTTGGCGCATCCAAGGTTAATATCCCATCTGTGTGCTGTTTAACTGGATTTAAACCAGACTGAACATAAGCAGAAAGAGAATTAGTGGAACCGCGTATTTACCTTGCCTCTCGTAGTCCGCGCCGCCGCGAACTGTTAACCCAGATCGGCGTGCCCTTCAGTTTATTGTTGTTCCGTTCCGCGCCACGTTTCGATATTGAAGTGGATGAAGAGCCGCTTGTTGGCGAAGTCGTGGAAGACTATGTGGTGCGAGTCGCACGTGCCAAGGCCAATTTCGGCGCGCAGCTGGTGCAGTCGCGCAAACTGCGTCCGTATCCGATTCTGGCGGCTGATACCACGGTTGAACTGGATGGTGTCATCTATGGCAAGCCGGCGGATGCTGCCGATGCAACAGCAATGTTGCGCAAATTTTCTGGTCGTACGCACAGGGTGCTGACGGCAGTGGCTGTTGCCTATCACGACAAAATCGAACATCGCCTGCATATCAGCGAAGTACGCTTTCGTGAATTAAGCGATGTGGAAATCCGCCATTACGTGAATAGTGGTGAGCCCATGGACAAGGCCGGGTCGTATGGCATTCAGGGATATGCAGCGATGTTTGTTGAGGAGATGCGCGGCGAGCACTCCGGGATCGTTGGCTTGCCCTTGTGTGAGACGACCTTGTTGTTGAGGAGTGTCGGGTATCCGATTTAGGCGGGGCTTGCGCTCTGCGCCCCGAACGCCTTCAGTCACTCAATGCACCAAAAGAATTGCAGCAATAAATCTGGGTACAAAAGCAAATGGATGACTATCTGATCAACATTACCCCGCAGGAAACGCGGGTTGCATTGATGCAGCAAGGGGTGGTGCAGGAGCTGCACATCGAACGTTCGCATAGTCGCGGTATTGTCGGCAACATCTACACGGGCAAGGTGGTGCGCGTGTTGCCTGGCATGCAGTCGGCGTTTGTCGAGGTGGGGCTGGAACGCACCGCGTTTTTGCATGTGGCGGATATCTGGGAAGAGCGGCATAGCAATCAAGACGCAGCGCGTCCGATTGAGCGGATTCTTTCCGAAGGCCAGAACATCATGGTGCAGGTGCTGAAAGATCCGATTGGCACCAAGGGCGCTCGGCTTTCTACACAAGTATCGATTGCGGGACGTTTGCTGGTGTACTTGCCGCGCGAAAAACATATCGGCATTTCACAGCGCATCGACGAGTCAGAACGTGAAGCATTGCGCACTCGCATTCAGGCTTTGTTGCCGGAAGGCGAGGAGGGTGGTTACATCGCCCGAACCATGGCTGAGAATGCAAGCGATGAGGAGCTGGCGGCAGACATCGCTTATCTGCGCCGCCTATGGGCTGAAATTATCAATCGCGGCAAACAGGCCAAACCACCGTTTTTATTGCATCACGATCTGACGCTGGCGCAGCGTGTGCTGCGTGATCTGGTGACGCCGGAAACCGGCCGTGTGGTAATCGACTCGCGCGAAAACTTTTCCAAGCTGTCTGCGTTTGCGGCTGAGTACATGCCGCAGGTGAGCAGCCGCCTGGAACACTACACCGGCGCGCGCCCACTCTTCGATCTGCATAGCGTTGAAGACGAGATTCAAAAAGCCCTAGCGCGCCGTGTCGATCTGAAGAGCGGCGGTTACCTGATCATCGATCAGACCGAGGCTATGACCACTGTCGATGTGAATACCGGCGGTTATGTCGGTTCACGCAATTTCGACGATACGATTTTCAAAACCAATCTTGAAGCGGCGCTGACGATTGCACGCCAGCTGCGCGTGCGCAATCTGGGCGGCATCATCATTGTCGACTTTATTGATATGGATTCGGAAGAGCACAAGAGCGCGGTGCTGGCCGAGTTCAACAAGGCCCTGGCCAAGGATCACACGCGCATCACTGTGTCTGGCTTCACTCAATTGGGCCTGGTCGAAATGACGCGCAAACGCACGCGCGAATCGCTGGCACATGTACTCTGCGAAACCTGCCCAACCTGCGGCGGACGTGGCGAGGTCAAGACTGCGCATACGGTCTGTTACGAAATTCTGCGTGAGTTGCTGCGCGAAGCGCGTCAGTTCAGTGCCCGTGAGTTCCGTATTCTGGCAACGCAGGACGTAATTGATTTGTTCCTCGACGACGAGTCGCAATCGCTGGCGCAGCTGTCGGCCTTTATCGAGCGTCCCGTTTCACTGCAGGCCGAAGTGGGCTATACCCAGGAACAATACGACATCGTTCTGATGTAATTGCAAACACGATGAGACCTGACTGGAACAAAATCGAGACCGTCCTTTTGGACATGGACGGAACGCTACTCGACCTCAATTTCGACAATCACTTCTGGCAACACCATTTGCCCAGGCGTTTTGCCGAACAACATGGCCGTGATCTGGAAGAGGTGCGGGCCGAACTGCGCGAACGCTTCAAAGCACATGAAGGCACGCTGCCCTGGTATTCGGTTGATTTCTGGACTGATGAACTGGCCATTGATCTGATGACTCTGAAGCACGAGGTCGCGCATCTGATCGAGATTCATCCTGGCGTTACGGAGTTTCTGACTGAGGCACGCGCGGCCGACAAGCGTGTCTTGCTGGTCACCAACGCGCACCATAAGAGCCTGACCTTGAAGATGGCGCGTACCGGCTTGAGCCCGCACTTTGATGCCATGATCACCTCACACGAATTGGGGCTGCCCAAGGAAGACGTGACCTTCTGGGATGCGCTGCGTGCGGTTCATCCTTTCGATCCGGCGACGACTTTATTGGTGGATGACACCATCTCGGTGCTGGATTCCGCGCATCAATACGGTATTGCCGAGCTACGCGCGATCTGTCGCCCTGACACTTGCCAGCCTGAACGTGGCCCGACGCGTTATCAGGCGTTAAATAGTTTTCACGATTTGCTGCCGATTTAGTTCCGGCTAGCGAGCACGGCTGGCGGCGTCAAGAAAAGCTTCCAGCATGGGGCCGCAATCGAGCAAGGCGGTGCCGGCCTGGTAGTGAAATTCCGGATGCCATTGCACGCCGCACAAAAAACTTTTGCCGGTCCCGCAGATCGCTTCAACCAGGCCATCTGCACTGGTCGCCTCTACGCGTAAATCTCGCCCCAGGCGATTCACTGCCTGATGGTGAATCGAGCTGACCAGCCCACCTTCGATCTCGCCAAACCAGCGTTTGAAATCGCCCTTGGGTTCAAAGCTGATGGCGTGCGAGTGTCTATCGTAGTCACTGGTCTCATGCATCAAATCACCAGCCCGCTGCGTCGGCAAATCCTGATACAGGGAGCCCCCCTGCGCTACATTCATGAGCTGCATGCCGCGGCAGATGCCGAGCACGGGTTTGCCCGCTTCCATGAATTCATGCAGTAGTTCGAGCTCATAGGCATCGCGCACCGGATCACCGATCCAGGCCGGATTGAGCGCTTGCTCACCATAGGCTTGCGGGCTCACATCAGTGCCGCCCTGCAGAATCAAACCATCCAGAAATTCGGCATAGTCACGCAAGCGAATACTGCTGCGCATCAGTTCGCCATCGCGCACTACCGAAGGGACCATCATAACCATGACGTCACGCGTCATGACCCATTGCGCGATGGATTGCTCCAGCACTTGCAGGGTCTTGGTTTTGATA
>DATJIB010000232.1:0-3685 GCA_035493575.1 Rhodocyclaceae bacterium
AGCAAGGTGCCTTTGATCTGGTTGGCCTCGCAAACCGCCAGCAAGGGCGCTTGCAGCTCCGTGTAGTCGGGCAGATTGACGAATTTATAGAGGGCGGCGGTAAGGAACATGATGGTGACAATATAAAACCTGACAGAGCGCAGGGTTATAACCTATCGCGGCAGCGAAAACAACTGGCAGAGTAGGGCTGGCTTGTGTTACACTTCGCCCCGCGTTGGTGCATTGCTTCAGTCTTGCCGGCGCGTCGCGTTGAGAATTTTCTTTCGCGCCTTTCCCTTTGGAATCCTGATCTAGACGAGCGTGCGCTCCTCTGACTGCAATAGTCAAACTGCGCGCAGACAGGTTCCTGGAGTTTCACATGTTATTTTCTGAACTCGGCCTGCGCGCCGAGATTTTGCGTTCGCTTACCGAACAGGGCTATGACACGCCTACCCCGATTCAAGAACAGGCTATCCCGCAAGTATTGGCTGGCCACGATCTGATGGCTGCTGCCCAGACCGGCACCGGCAAGACCGCTGGTTTTACTCTGCCTTTGCTGGAAAAACTCGCTAGCAGTGCTAACGACGTTTCGCAAACCAAGTTTCGTACCCGTGCGCTGATTCTGACCCCAACCCGCGAACTCGCGGCGCAGGTGCATGAAAGCGTCAAGACCTACGGCAAGTATCTGAACCTGCGTTCGGCAGCCATTTATGGCGGCGTGAGCATGGGCCCACAAACCAAGCTGTTGCGTGGTGGTGTTGAAATCATTGTTGCCACCCCAGGTCGTTTGCTCGACCACGTGGTGCAGCGCAGTGCCGATCTGTCGGGCATCGAAATCGTCATTCTTGACGAAGCCGACCGTATGCTGGATATGGGGTTCCTGCCGGATATCCGCAAGATCATGAATATGCTGCCAGGCAAGCGTCAGACCTTGATGTTCTCGGCGACTTTCTCGGATGAGATTCGTACGTTGGCCAACACCTTCCTGACTCAGCCTAAGCAAGTTGAAGTGGCACGTCGCAATGCGCCGGCTGAAGCCGTTTCGCAAGCGGTGTACACCGTCGATCGCAACAAGAAGCGCGACCTGCTGGTCAAGCTGATTGAAGACAACAACTGGCACCAGGTGCTGGTGTTTACCCGCACCAAGCATGGCGCCAACTCCCTGGCCGAAAAGCTCGACAAGGGTGGTATTCGCGCCGCTGCAATTCACGGCAACAAGAGCCAAGGTGCCCGCACCAAGGCACTGGCTGATTTCAAGAGCCTCAAGCTGCATGTGCTGGTTGCGACCGACATCGCTGCCCGCGGTATCGATATTGATCAACTGCCACATGTTGTGAATTACGAACTGCCTAACGTAGCTGAAGACTATGTGCATCGTATCGGCCGTACTGGCCGTGCCGGCGCCAGTGGTGAAGCGGTTTCGCTGGTCTGCGTGGATGAATTCAAGTTGCTGCGTGATATCGAGCGCTTGCTCAAGCGCACCCTAGAAAAGCGCGTGGTAGAAGGTTTTGAACCTGATCCAAACGCCAAGCCACAGCCGATTGAAAATGGTCGTCGCTCCACCCAGGCTCCAGGTGGTGGTCGTGATTATTCGCGTCCAGCCCCACGCCAAGGTGAAAGCCGCAAGCCACAAGGTGATGCACGCCGTAGCGATACCCGTGGCGATGGTGCTCGCACCGCTAGCCGTACAGCCGGCGGCAAGCCGCAACCTGCAGGTGGGGCGCCGCGTCGTAGCGGCCCGCCGCGCCAAGGTGGCAGCGGTGCCGGCCGTAGTGAAGGCCAGCGCGCTTCAACTGGCTTCCGCCAGCGCTAAAAGAAAAAGCCGACGCAAGTCGGCTTTTTTATTGTCTGTTGCTTGAGCTTACTCTGCCTCAGGCCACCATATGCCACGCTGCCAGCCATCAGGCGAGCAAGCCAGATAGTTCCCGCCGTGCATATGTTCATGCCAATCACCCAGTACATGGCGCACGCATTTTTGACCATCAAGAGTGTAGTAGTGCGTGCCGATACGATGGGTGTGGCCATGGATCATGCTGCCTACACCATGGCGACGAAACGCCTCCGCGACGGCATCCTGATTAACGTCCATGATGGCCATGGATTTGGTCTGTTTCTGCTCTTCACTGCGGCGCCGTAGATCTTCAATCTGCGCCTTGCGTGTTGCCAGCGGCAGGCTCAGAAACTCATCACGCCACGCCTGGCTGCGCACAGTGCGGCGGAAGTCCTGATAGGCCGTGTCGTCGGTGCACAGCGTATCACCGTGCAGTATCAGTGTCGGCGTGCCGGCGATGTCATGCACAACTTCATCAGCGAGCAGCTCTGCGCCGGTAGCGGCGCAGAATTCATCACCAAACAAAAAGTCGCGATTGCCCGGCAGCACGTAGGTTTTTACACCGACGGCCTTGATGGCTGCGCAGACTTTTGCGTTGAACGGATCGGACAAATCATCATCCCCCGCCCAATACTCAAACAGGTCACCGAGGATATATAGCGTCTCAGCTTGCGGCGCGACCTCATGCAAAAAGTCGCAAAAAAGGCCGGTCATGACCGGCCTTTCAGCGCATAGATGCAGATCGGAAACAAATAACGCGGTCACGATCTGGCTCTGATGATTGCGATTAACACTTAAACAACTTCGGCGCGTTCGATGATCACGTCTTCGACCGGCACATCGCGATGGAAACCATTGCGGCCGGTTGGAACAGCGCGAATCTTGTCGACCACATCCATGCCTTCGACGACCTTACCGAACACGGCATAGCCCCAACCGTCCTGGCCTGGGTAGTCGAGGAAGTCGTTGTTGCCCACGTTAATGAAGAACTGCGCCGAAGCCGAGTGCGGGTCGGAGGTGCGCGCCATGGCGAGGGTGCCGATGGTGTTCTTGAGGCCGGCCGCGATACCTGCTTTGGCTTCGTTCTCGATTGGAGCGCGGGTTTCTTTCTGCTGCATGCCTGGCTCGAAGCCGCCGCCCTGGACCATGAAGCCATCAATGACGCGATGGAAAATGGTGTTGTTGTAGTGGCCGGCTTCAACGTAGTCGATGAAGTTCTGTGCGCTCTTTGGGGTGTTGACGGTGTCGACTTCGATGCCGATGACGCCGTGGTTAGTGTGTAGTTTGATCATGCTTGTTCTCCGGGGATGAGATTATTGGTTTATTTCTTTTCGGGAATGATAGTGACGGATTCGATGATGATCGGTGTCACGGGTACATTCTCAAAACCGCTTTTATTCGTGGTTTGGACGGCACTGATTTTGAATACCACGTCCATACCCTTGGTGACCTTGCCGAAGACTGCATAGCCCCAACCATCCGGGTTTGGATAGTCCAGGCCAGGATTGTCTTTGTTGTTGATAAAGAACTGTGCCGTGGCCGAATGCGGGTTGCCAGTACGCGCCATCGCCAGTGTTCCGGTGACATTGCGCAGCCCTACGACGCTGCCATCAGGCGCTTCGTTTTCGATGGGTGAACGCGTGGTCTTTTCGTTCATGTCCGGCGTAAAGCCGCCACCCTGAATCATGAAGCGATTGATGACGCGATGAAAGATGGTGCCGTTGTAAAAGCCATCCTTGGCGTATTTGAGAAAGTTGGCCGTGGTCTTGGGTGCCTTGTCGGCAAACAGCTCGACCGTGATGGTGCCTTGGTTGGTCTTGATTTCAAGCTGCGGATTGGCGGCACTGGCAATGCACGCCCAGCTGAGCGCCAGTG
>DATJIB010000233.1:0-3191 GCA_035493575.1 Rhodocyclaceae bacterium
CTCGGCGGCAATATTGTGGAAGCTTTAGCTCACTAACTTATTCAGACTCAAAATCAAATGATCGACCTCTACTACTGGACTACCCCCAACGGCCACAAGATCACCATGTTCCTCGAAGAGAGCGGACTGGCTTATCAGATCAAGCCCATCAATATCGGCAAGGGTGACCAGTTCGCGCCGGAGTTTTTAAAGATTGCGCCGAACAATCGCATTCCGGCCATCGTTGATCATTCCCCCGGTGATGGTGGCGCTCCGATTTCGATCTTTGAATCCGGCGCGATCCTGACTTACCTCGCCGACAAGATTCACCAGTTCATTCCTAACAATCTGCGCGGCCGTAATGACACCCTGCAATGGCTGTTCTGGCAGGTTGGTGGCCTCGGCCCCATGGCCGGTCAGAACCACCACTTCAGCGCTGGGGCACCGGAGAAAATTCCGTATGCGATTGATCGCTACGTGCGCGAGACAGGCCGCTTGTATGGCGTGCTCAACAAGCACCTGGCGGATCGTGAATTCATTGTCGGCGATCAGTACACGATTGCCGACATGGCCAGCTATCCGTGGATAGTTCCCTATGCCAAACAAAGCCAGGATCTGAATGACTTCCCGAACTTGCAACGCTGGTTCGAAGCCATCAAGGCGCGCCCTGCGACGGTGAAAGCCTATGCGATTGCAGACGAGATCAAGAAGAGCGCAGCGCCAGTAACGGCAGAAGACAACAAGATTCTGTACGGACAAAGCGCTGCAACAGTAAAAGCCTGATCAGCTTTCCAGTAAGTGCTTGATGGTTTTCAGGTCACGCTTCACGGCCTGAACGTCATTCACGAACTGCTCATCACTCATGCCGGCGGTCTGGAATACAGTGAAGATCAACTCACTGCCCTCACCGTTGGCAATGACGCGCACCGGATTCAAAACCTCGGTGCCGTCTGGCAGACGCACGGTGTGATCGAGTACGCCAAAAGGGTTATCGGCACAAAAGGTCAGCTGCACAGTACCTAGCGCAGTACCTGTCTCAACGAACCAGATGCCGTCCCGAACTTCAACCGACTTGGCAATGCCAGACGCCCACAAAGGCAGCTTGGCGGGATCGCGTACTGCTGAGTAAACCGCATCCGGCTTCACCGCGATCTCGATGTTCAGAATACGGCTGCGCATACCTTATTCCTTTTCGTCTTCGGGCAGATCAATGCCGGCTTTCTCGGCTTTCACTTGTGTCACGTAAGGTCCGAGTAGCGTCTGCCAACCCGACAAATGCACGACATCGCCTGTTTGCAGATAGGGTACCTTGAGTATGCGTGGCGATAGCTCTAGATACATGGGCTTGCCGTTGCTCTTGTTGCGCAGCTCCAGACGCAGCCATTGCTTGCTGCTGCCTCTTCTGCTGTGATCCTCAAGCCAGGACCGTTCAACCTCTACAGTCTCCTGGTATGCAGTGCTGGGCAAGAGATGCGACGCTGAGCCGAAGATGTTGGAGCTATAGTCGGCACTGACCCAGATAAACATGCACATTCCAAGCAGTAAGCAAGTGCCGCGCTTCAACTGTCCGAGCGGATCACCCACCGGGTCGCCGGGTATATCCGTGTCGCCGATCACGGTACGGCGCAGATTGGAAAACTCCAGCCCGCAAATAGCAAGGCCGACAATTGCAGCAACCGCCAGGCGTCCCCCGAAGCTGGTGTAATGCACAAAGGGCAACGGACCTGCGAAGATATGAATAAGCCCGGGCAGCACAAAAGCAATCAGCGCATAGCCCAGAAAAAGTCTAGAACGCATGCCCGTTGCCAAGTGAGTGCGTTTGGGGAGATTCATGGCGAACTTACTTGATGGGGCGGGCCAGGATACGTAGATCGTCACCGAGGGCGGTGCGATCAATGACCTTCAATCGTGTTGCGCCGCTGAGCTCGGTCAGTTCAGCCAAGTTGAACATGCCCTGGGCTGCATCACCAATCAGCAGCGGGGCTTGATAGATCAGGAACTCGTCCACACAACCTTCGCGCAGCAAGGAACCGTTCAATTTGAAGCCGGCCTCGGCGTGAATTTCGTTGAGGCCGCGTTGGCCTAGCGCTTGCAGCATTGCATGCAGATCGACCTTGCCTTGCGCGTTAGGCAGAATCAATACATCAGTGCCCACGGCTTGCAGCGCGGCAATACGCTCTTTATCTTCTACTGCACCAACCAAGAGTGCATTACCACCCTTGAGGATGTTTGCAGTGGGATAGGTTTGCAGACGGCTATCGACAACAATGTGTAGCGGCTGACGATCTGTGTCTACGCCGCGCACCGTCATGTGCGGATTGTCTTCCTTGACCGTGCCAAAGCCGGTGAGGATGGCGCAAGCTCGAGCGCGCCAGCGATGACCATCCTGCCTTGCGGCTTCGCCCGTGATCCACTGCGATTGATTGTTGTTGAGCGCAGTCTTGCCATCCAGGCTGGCTGCAGTCTTCAAGCGCAGCCAAGGACGACCACGTGTCATGCGCGAAACGAACCCGATGTTGAGTTCAGTCGCTTCGTTTTCGAGCAAGCCCGATAGCACTTGCACACCCGCCGCGGCCAATCGGGCCAGGCCTTTACCGGCAACGAGTGGATTGGGATCTTGCATGGCGGCAACGACACGCGTTATGCCAGCACTGAGCAAAGCATCGACGCATGGACCAGTGCGCCCGGTGTGATTGCAGGGCTCTAAGGTGACATATGCCGTAGCACCTCGGGCAGCCTCACCGGCCGCGCGCAAAGCATGGACTTCAGCATGCGGCTCGCCGGCCTTGATATGCCAACCGGTACCGATGACCACGCCATCCTTAACCAGGACGCAACCGACACGCGGATTGGGCGCCGTGCTGAATAAACCCAGGCGCGCCAACTGCAGTGCTTGCGCCATATAGGCATGATCAGCGGCAGTAAAGATAGCTGCGCTCACTTGTTTTTCTTGGCGCTGCTTTTGCCGTTACTGGCCACGGCCTTGGCTGTACGCGGCGTCTTGGCTTCCCGAATCACGTCTGAAAACTCGTCGAGATCCGTGAAATTGCGATACACCGACGCAAAGCGCACATAAGCCACCATATCCAGCTTGCGCAACTCGCGCATGACCAGATCACCAATCCGGTCCGACATGATTTCGCGCTCACCCGATGTGACCAGCTTGTCGACGATGCGATCCAGCGCGGCATCGATGTTCTCGGTCATGACCG
>DATJIB010000234.1:0-4771 GCA_035493575.1 Rhodocyclaceae bacterium
TTTTCGGGGCGGCGACTTTTACGGCGCCGGGCGCGCATGACTCACCCTGGCAGCAGTTGTCGGTGAGGAAACCCAGCAGTTCATTCATGGCGCTGTAGTCGGCGCTGTAGTAAATGAAGCGGCCATCAGGGCGGCTGGCAATCAGGCCTACACGTGACAAATGCGCGATATGGAATGACAAGGTGGCCGGCGCCAAAGCCAGGCGCGCGCCGATCACGCCGGCATTCATGCCATCGGCGCCAGCCTGTACCAGCATACGGTAGATGGCGAGACGCGTGTCATGGCCGAGTGCGGCGAGGCAGTCTGATGCGGCGGTGAGCTCCATTGCTTATCCTTTAATTTCGACATTTCCAGAATAATGGAAATATATGACAAATTGAAGTCACTCTCAAGCAAAGCGGCGCGCTCAAGTACGTTACGATCCTGTCTCGGCAAAAACCATTGAGGATGAGCATGGCCTTCGATTTCGACACCGTCATAGACCGTCGCGGCAGCGATTCCATGAAGTGGGCACGCTATGCCGGGCGAGATGTGTTGCCGATGTGGGTGGCGGATATGGATTTCGCCGCGCCGCCTGCAGTGCAGCTTGCATTGCAGGAACGCATTGCGCATGGCGTGTTTGGTTACAGCACGGAGTCCGCATCCCTGGCGCAAGCAGCCGTCGACTATCTGGTGCGCCATTACGACTGGCAGATTGATCCGGAGTGGCTGGTCTGGCTGCCGGGCCTGGTCAGTGGTTTGAATATCACCTGCAAGGCGGTGCCGGGCGGCGTGTTTACGGCCACGCCGATTTACCCGCCTTTCATGACAGCGCCAGCGCACAATCATCATGCGCTGAACACTCACGCTTTGGTAGATAGCACGACTGGCTATGGCTGGGATTTTGAGGCGGTAGCCAAGCAATTGGCGAGTACGCAGAACAAGCTATGGCTGCTCTGTCATCCGCACAATCCGGTGGGCCGCGTCTGGCGGGATGACGAGCTGCGCGAGATTGCACGGCTGGCGCGCGAGCATGATCTGGTGGTGTGCTCGGATGAAATCCATTGCGATCTGATTCTCGATCCGGCACAGCGCCATCGCCCTTTTGCCACGCTGGATGCAGATGCCCAGGCGCGTAGCATTACGCTGATGGCGCCCTCCAAGACCTACAACATTCCCGGACTCGGCACGGCCTTCGCGGTGATTCCGGATCCGCAATTGCGTGCCAACTTCAAGCAGGCCATGGTCGGCATCGTGCCGCACTTGAATGTGCTGGGCCTGGTGGCACTGGAGGCCTCATTGCGTGACTGCGACGATTGGCGCCTGGCGCTGCTTGAGTATTTGCGCGGCAATGCAGAACTAGTCACAACAACAGTCAATGCGCTGCCGGGGCTGCGCATGCATGCGGTGGAAGCGACCTATCTGGCCTGGATTGATATGCGCGAGTTTTGTCGTGAGCGCAATATCAGCGATCCGAAAGTCTTTCTGGAACAGGCTGGCATCGGCATTTCGCCCGGGCACGACTTTTCGCTTCCTGGGAACGACTCTTTGCATGTGCGCCTGAATTTCGGCTGTCCACGCGCGACTCTGACTCAAGCCTTGCACCGCCTAAAGCAGGCAATGGTCTGATATCGCTGAATTATTTGCTTTGCATAAGCGAGACCGCTAGGATGTAGGACACACTAGCCCTGCGTAACGGTTAAATGCTTACATTTGCCTGGATCGCCCTCGGACTACTCGCTGTAATTGCGTTCAGCGCAATTGCCTATCTGGCTTATGCCAGCGATTTGGCGATTGCCCACGCACGCCAGGAAGCGCATGAGCGCGCCGCGCTGAATGCCACCGCCGGCCTGATTGCGCACACCCTGCAATCCATCAATCGTGACCTGCTGTATCTGGCGCACGAAAAACTATTCAATCAGCTGCTCAACTCCGACAGCGAGGCAGACAAGGAATCGCTGATTGATGAGTGGCTGGCGTTCTCGCGCAGCAAAGCCATCTACGACAAACTGCGCTGGATTGATGAACGCGGCAAGGAGCGCGTGCGGATTAATTACGTCATCGATACGCCGCAAAGCGTGCCCGAGAAGTTGTTGCAGGATCGCAGCTTGCGTTACTTCTTCCACGACACTTTGTCGCTGCAGCCGCTGGAAATCTATGTGTCGCCCTTTGACCTGAATGTCGAAGGTGAAGAAATAGAGGAACCATTCAAACCGACCATACGCATCGGTACGCCGGTGATTGATTCCTGTGGGCAACGCCGCGGCATCCTGATGCTGAACTATCTAGGCCAGGATTTGTTCAACAATATCCAGCAAACCATTCCCGATACCAATCCACATTTCTGCTTACTTAATTCCGAAGGCTATTGGTTGCGCAGCCCTATTGCCGCGGACACCTGGGGGTTCATGTTCAACCGCATGGATCTGAGCCTGGCTTCGCGCAACCCGGCGGCATGGCAGAAGATCATGGCGCATCGCAGTGGGCAGTTTGTCGGGCCTGAAGGCTTGTGGACTTTCGAAACGATTTACCCCTTGCTGGAAGGACAAAAAACCAGCTCTGGCAGCACGCGGGTGTTTTCTCCGAGCCAGACGCCGAATGTCGCCGAGCAATATTTCTGGAAAGCCGTCACCCTGTTGCCGCGGAGTCACTACGATGCGGTCAAGCATATGCATGCGGGCGCTAATATATTGCGGCATGTGGGCGCCGGACTATTTGGGCTGGCAAGGCTGTGGCAAAACCGGGCGCAGAGCCAAGGTGCTTATTCCACCTCCAGCCGGGATGAGCTGGCCGCGCAAGTAGTCGAGCATACGGCCGAAGGCGTCATGATCACCGACGCAGCGATTCATATCCAGATGATCAATGCGGCGTTCAGCCGCATCACCGGCTACTCGGCCAGCGAAACCATAGGCCGCAATCCCTTCTTCCTGCAATCGGGCGACCACCCCGCTGACTTCTATCAAACCCTGTGGGCGCAGGTGATCAAGGATCAATCCTGGCAGGGCGAGATCTGGTGTCGACGCAAGAATGGCGAGCTGTTTGCCGAATGGCTCACTGTGAGCGCCTTGCGCAATTCACGCGGCGCCGTGACGCACTATATCTGTCTGTTTTCGGATATCACCCGGCTCAAGGAGTCGGAACAGCGCATGGAGTATTTTGCGCACCATGACACGCTGACCGGGCTACCTAACAGCCGCCTCCTGAATGCGCGGCTGGAGCACACCATACAGCTGGCGCAACGCAGCAACCGACAATTTGCCTTGTTGTTCATCGATCTCGATCACTTCAAGTCGGTCAATGATCAGCTTGGCCACGCTGCCGGCGACGAGTTGCTTAAAGATGTGGCCAAGCGCTTATCCCGGACTTTGCGCAATGAAGATACGCTGGCGCGCATCGGTGGCGATGAGTTTGTGATCCTGCTCGAAAACCTTGGCGATCAGGACGATGTAAATCGGGTCGCGCAGGCAGTACTTGAACAGTTCCCTTGCCATGTGGGCGCTCCAGGCAGCGGCATTGAAGTCACCGCGAGCGTGGGCATCAGCTTCTATCCACGCCACGGCACCACGGCGGCAATGCTGCTGGGCAAGGCCGATCACGCCATGTATGAGGCCAAGCGGCATGGCCGCAATCAGGCGCAGATGAGTAACGGCGGAGTCTAAAACTTAAGCAGCAGGGTTCTGTTTCTGCAACAGGAAGCGCTCCAACTCTGCCGGCGGCAAGGGGCGCGCAAACAAATAACCCTGGCCTTCGTCACAGCCGTGCTGCAATAACATAGCGGCCTGCTCGCTGGTTTCCACTCCTTCGGCAATCACACGCAAATGTAGGCCCTTGGCCATCTGGATGATGGTGCCAACAATGGTTGCATCACGCTCATGCTTCAATGCACCTCTGACAAAGGCCTGATCGATCTTGAGTTTGTTCACCTCAAAGCGGGTGAGGTAGGCCAGTGAAGAATAGCCGGTACCGAAGTCGTCAATCGACAGCTGCACTCCCAGACTGCGCAGGTCGGCCAATTGATCCAGCATGCGCTCAGCGCCGTCCATGATCACGCTTTCGGTCACCTCAAGCTCCAGCCAGCCGGGATCAAGTTGACTATTGGCCAGTGCGCGCGCTACCGTCTCCTGTAACTTGCGCTCACGGAACTGCACAGCCGAAAGATTGACCGCCATCACCATGGGCGGCAAGCCAGCCAGTTGCCAGGCGCGATTTTGTCGGCAGGCCTCTTCCAGCGCCCATGCGCCCATAGGCACTATCAAACCACTTTCTTCTGCCAAAGGGATAAAGCGCGCCGGAGGAATCACGCCACGCTGCGGATGGCGCCAACGCATCAGGGCCTCGACACCAATCACTTTCTGGTCGGCCAAATTCACTTGCGGCTGGTAATGCAGCTCGAGTTCACCACGCTCCAGCGCGTGGTGTAGTTCAGTCACTAAAGCAACACGTTCGCTGACTGCCTCATTCATGGTGGACTGATAAAAACTCATCTGTCCATTGCCGCGCGACTTGGCGTCATGCAAAGCCAAGTCGGCATGCTGGAGCAAGACTTCCGGTGTTTCGGCATCGACTGGAAACAGACTTATACCTATCGATGCGCCAATCTTGACCTCGCCCACCGCCAGTGAAATCGGCGCGACCAGTGCATCGAGAACGAGCTGCCCGGCTACCCCAGCTAAAGCACCATCGGCGAGGTCAGGCAAGATCATGGCGAATTCATCGGCGCCCAAGCGCGAAATGATTTCCCGTGGTGCGGCGCAATGGCGTAAGCGTTCGGTGAAGCGACGCAAGACCTCAT
>DATJIB010000235.1:0-3724 GCA_035493575.1 Rhodocyclaceae bacterium
ACAATACCACTGGCCGACCACTGCCGAAGAGGACTGCCTGCACGCATGAACGATCAAAGGCGTCAATTTCCGGGACAGGCAGAATCACCAAGTCGTGCAGGCGAGCCAAGTCTACTAGCGGAGCCTGCGTTGCGTAGGGCGTGGTGAGCCCGCGGCGCAAGTCCAAGACGACACCACGTTCGGCGCAAAGCCGGGTCAAGCTCTTGTCGCTGCTGGCAGCATTGGCCTCACTTTTGACCACCAACTCATTCATAAGTTGAGGAAAATCCAGGGGAAAGCTCCCGAGCACCATAGGCCAGGTTGCCTGGTCGCTATTAAGCTGCCGTAGTTCAGTGGTCAAACGCGCGCCCAAAAGCTGGGTCAACGTGCACGCGCTTTCCAAAGCGCGCTCCGGCACCGCGTCTGGAAAAGTTGGGACTGAAAGAAGGGCTTCTCGGATCATTTGGCCTCGCCATTCGCTTGAGGCACCATACGCCACACGAGTCGATCGCGCAGCACTATCTGGTGGTAAAGTGCCGCAAAGATATGACCAAAGCCCAAGCCCAGCAACGCATAGGCGCTAAGCTCATGCAATTCCGTTAGGGGGTGGAAAATCTCTGGCACGCGGGGCAGAAACTGAGGAATCTCGAACAGACCGAAATCAACCCCCCTTCCACGATAGAGCAGGGTTGGCACACCAATAGCCGGCACGACCAGCATTAGAAGATAGAGAACGAAATGCACAGTTTTGGACAATTTTCCCAACAACGGGCTGCTGGATTTGGGTAAGGGCGGCGGCTTATGAGCGAGGCGCCAGCCGATGCGCACTGTGGTCAACGCCAGGATAGTGAGCCCCATCAAGGCGTGAACATTCACCACAGAGTTGTTCCATGCCTTGGGGAAATCATCCACGGTTAGCCCCAGCAGGAACGCCGTCGCGATCAGCAGCGCGATGCTCCAATGCAAGACGATAGCGACAAGGTCATATCGGGAAGTCATTAGGAATCCCTCCACTTGATGATGAAAACTTAATAAGATGCACTGTCCTTCACATTGATCCCGATCAGGAGACGCGCAGAATTGCCGCCTGACCGCTCACTTTCCGTGCCGGTAGTCCAACCAAATGTGGCGTCCCAGGATCAAAATGTTGGCCAACGCATTCGCGATTGGCAGGACGGCGATCAGAACCAGGAAGCCGACGGCCATGCCGGACGACCAGAAGAGTTGGGCTACGCCTGCCGAGATGGCAGCCGCGGATAAAACGATGAACCACCGGCGGTTGCCTACGCTACAAAGGAAGATCGCTGTCAGCAGACCGATCAGGCCTGTCGAAATCAGAATGCCATCCAAAGCAAGCACCGGTATCGCGTGGCCACCGGCCTGAAGCAGCACTCCGACAAATGCAATAGCCAGGAGCAGCATGACCTCGCGCACCACTACCTGGCTGTGATGCGCGGCAACTTTGGGCGACAAGAGATCCTGCTTCCGCATAACTTGAAACATGGCATCTTGCGGGGCGGGCGCACTTGATCCCGCTCAAGACAGTAAGTTGTGTCCTGCCGCTGCCAGGCCGATCATTGCGAAGATAACGACCAGCAAAGCCAATCCGCCGATCAAGAGGCCGGCGAGAATCATTAACCCATCGCGCTCGATTAGGCCCAATGCCATCACCGAGATGGCGGTGCCAGGCACGAGATGACCGAGTGGCACCGGCAAAGTAATGATCAACGCCAACACCAGGCACATTGTGCCCACGATGCGAAGCGCAATGCCACGAGTCAATGGAACAAGGCGTGGTTTGACCAGCTTTTCCATTTTGTGCACGGCTGGTGTCGCCCGCTTAATATATGCTTCCAGTTGTTCCCGGCTGATGCTTCGATTTGCAAGCTGCCGTGGTAGCCACAGAGTCTGCCGGCCGAACAGGAGCTGCGCCGAAATCAGCGTCAATGGCACACCGAACACAACCGAGATCCCGGGGGCTGGAATGGGTAACACCATCGGCAGGGCTAGAAACAAAAGCAGCGCGCCCGTGGATCGGTTGCCCAAAACCTGCGCCAACAAAGCCAGACTAATTGGTCCGCCAGATGTTGCCTCGGGTAGCGATAGCAAAAGGCTGGAAAAATGCTTGCGAGTGGACGTCATAACTCAATCAATAGTGACGGACCTATTCCACAGCCAGCCGCCCGTGGTACCCATAACAAGCCCGACCAGGAATGTGAAGCCGACCAATACACCGGCGCGCTCCCACGCGAAGGGCTCGATGCGCCAAGCCGGGGTGATGAAATGCGCCCAAAAAACAAAATCTATCAATAGCTGCGCCCAGCTTAGCGCCACAAGCGCGGCCCAAAAGGTATGAAATAAAGCTAGAAACAGACCAAATATGACGCCTAGCCGGATAGGATTAGTTCTCATAACTATCTCCTCAACTGCTAACATCATAAGAGAAGGGCTGTCCCTGTCATTGCGACAGATCAAGCCGATGTTTGAGGCTTATCAAGGTCTTTGCCGAATGGCCTCCTAAATAAGACACTATGGATCAGATAACTGAGCCGGGCTTGAGCAGCGCAGAGGCGGCGTCGCGCTTGCGGCGGTTCGGGCCCAACGAGCTTCCCAGCGCCGAACGGCGCGATCTTGTCCGCATCATCTTCGGCGTCGTGCGGCAACCTATGTTCGCCCTGCTGTTGGGCGGCGCAATCGTCTATGTGCTGCTGGGTGAAAAACTGGATGCTGGCATTCTTGCAGCATTTGCTACGCTTTCGGTTTCCATCAGCATTGTGCAGGAAAGTCGCAGCGAAAAGGTGCTCCAGTCCTTGCGGAATCTGGCCAGCCCTCGCGCGTTAGTAGTGCGCGACGGCACGCGTATGCGCATCGCGGGCCGCGAAGTGGTGCCGGACGATATTATGATCTTGTCGGAGGGCGACCGTGTGCCCGCCGATGCACGGCTACTATCCGGTGATGACATTCTTGCAGATGAATCGTTATTGACGGGGGAGTCCGTGCCCGTACGCAAGCGGCCCTCGCAGATCGAGAGCTTGCAGCGGCCCGGCGGCGAGGACCTGCCTTTCGTCTTCGCCGGCACTTTGATCGCACGCGGTAGCGGTGTTGCGCGCGTCACCACGACTGGCCTTCGTTCCGAAATGGGCAAGATTGGCCAGGCGCTTACTTCAATCACCCTAGAGCAGCCCCGGCTCCAGCGGCAACTGCAATGGCTAGTGCGGGATTTTGCACTAGTGGGTTTGACCGTCGCCAGCTTGGTAGTGCTCCTGCTGGGCATCTCGCGGGGTTCCTGGCTCCAGGCAGCGCTTGGCGGCATAGCGGTGGGCATGTCAGTGCTGCCGGAAGAAATCCCACTGGTTCTAGCGGTGTTCATGGCTATGGGCGCGTGGCGTATTTCCCGTGCCGGGGTTCTAACCCGCCGCGCCGCCGCCATCGAGACGCTGGGCTCAGCGACCGTGCTTTGCACCGACAAGACCGGCACTTTGACCGAGAATCGGATGCGTTTGGCGCTGATCGCGGGAGATGGTGAGATTTGGCGGCATGGTGATCCGCTAAGCGACAAGATCGAAGACGTTCTCCACGCAGCTCTTGGGGCCAGCGCGCCTGTCCCGACCGATCCGATGGACCACGCTATCCATGAAGCCGCAATAGAGGCTGAACTGGCCATGCCGCAGGGCCTGCTTCAGAGCTATGGTCTTCGACCGGAGCTTCCCGCCACTACCAACATCTGGAACGGCACTGAAGACGT
>DATJIB010000236.1:0-10520 GCA_035493575.1 Rhodocyclaceae bacterium
CGCCGCTTGCTCTAGCCCGACTCCGGAAAATAAGAATGACGATCAATAACGCTAACCCTTCGGTCAAGTGGGACTGCGGAACCGGCGTGGCCTCTCCGGCCAGTCCCTTTCGCGCCGCCGCCCCTTACCTTCAACGTTAGGGACTATGACCTCTCCTTGGAATTGTCGAGTTTGCTCTTTACCAAATCGCAGTGACGATATGGTTTGCGTGCAGTGTTCATGCCCAAAACAAACAGAGGGTGTTGCATTATCTGCTCGTCAGGCAGCATGGAAAAAAGGAGGCACTTTTGCCGTGCCAACCGAAAGGGGGCCAGCAGAGTCGAAGGGCAGGTTAGCGAAAAAATCGAAATCTGCTCCCTGGATTCCAAAAAAGCTCAGGCTTTCCATTCTAAGTACTCAGTATCTTGGCGCAAGCGTCGCGTTCGCCCTCATGGCATTTGCTGATTACAGAAGCCCGCTGACCGGAAATGGCGCTGCCGGTAGGCTTTTTGATTTGGCCCGCACTTTGCTGGGGCCATACGGCCCACAAATCGTCTGCCTCATTGTTGCCGCTTACAGCCTGATGATGGCACTCCAAAATCGGGTGAGGCAATGACTTGTTTGAGAAACATCAACCCTAACCTTTCGGTCAAGCGGGACCACGGAACCGGCACGGCTGCTTACCTCAACTGCCTTTGCGCCTATAAAAATTGCACGTCACAAACCAAGTTTCGTCGTCACTCGCACATCGGAGAGACCTCATGTCCAAGCTTCGCGTAGAGAGTTTCACTATTTCACTGGATGGCTTCGGTGCTGGTCCGGAGCAGAACCTTAATAATCCTCTGGGCGTCGGTGGTAATGCTCTTCATGCTTGGGCGTTTCCCACTCGAACCTTTCAGCAGAAGTTGTTTGGGAACGAAAACGGAGAGACTGGCGTCGACGAAGACTTCGCCGCGCGAGGCTTCCAGAATATCGGCGCATGGATTCTTGGCAGAAATATGTTCGGCCCGGTGCGTGGTCCCTGGCCGGACGAAAGCTGGCGGGGTTGGTGGGGCGAGAACCCTGTGTACCACATGCCGGTATTTGTGCTGACCCACCACCCGCGTCCACCCCTGGTCATGGAAGGAGGCACTACCTTCCACTTTGTGACGGAAGGCATTGTCGTTGCGCTTGAGCGCGCTCGGGAAGCCGCCGGCGGCAAAGATGTTCGCGTGGGTGGGGGCGTCAGTGTCATCCAGCAATATCTGAAGCAGCGCTTGATCGACGAGCTGCACATTGCCATATCGCCAGTCCTACTTGGCGCCGGTGAACGACTCTTCGAAGGTGTCAATCTTCCTGCCTTGGGTTATGCCTGCATCAAGCACCAAGCTACGGAGCGGGCCACCCATTTGATTCTGTCGCGGCAGTGAACGCCCCAATGTAAATTTTCCCATCTGTCATAACGCCCGCCTCCCCAACGTGGTGCATAAGTGATATGTTGCCACCGTAGATTGGTTTGACCCTTGGCAGAGGGTTGGCTGGTCTGACATCAGGGGGAGAAAGAATGCGTAACTCAATACGTTCCGTTCTGATCGCGGTATGGCTGGGCCTCTTTACGACACTGGCATATGCTGCGGATTTGCAGCTGGGCGTTTCGCTCAGCCTGACGGGTAAATATGCAGAGCTCGGGGCCATGAATGAAAAGGCTTACCGACTCTGGGAGCAGGATGTCAATCGTCGTGGTGGTTTGCTCGGGCGGCAGGTCAAGATCACCATCGTGGATGACCAGAGCGACCCAGCCAAGGCCAGGCAGATTTACGAAAACCTGATCTCCAGACAGAAGGTTGACTTCATTCTCGGGCCTTACTCCAGCGAGATCACCGACAGCGTTGCCTCGGTTGCCGAGCAGTATCGCTATCCTTTGCTAGCCTCGGGTGGTTCTGCCGATAGTATGTGGCAGAGCGGACGTAAGTATCTGTTTGGCGTGTATATCACCAGCAGCAAATACACCATTGGCATGTTCGAGTTGCTGGTCAAGTCGGGCTTGAACAGGATTGCGATTGTGTCGGCCGACGATGTTTTTTCGCGCAGCATTGATGCCGGGGCCAAGGACTGGGCCAAGCGTTTTGAACTCAAGGTCGTGTATGCCGACGACTACAAAAAAGGTACGCCCGAGATCGAACAGAGCATCAAGGCGGCCTACGCTTCCGGCGCTGAGGTGCTGATTGTGGCAGGCCATTTTGATGACGCAGTGAATGCGCGCCAAGTGTTGAAGAAAATAGGCTGGACCCCCAAGGCTTTTTACGCGACGGTCGGTCCTGCCATACAGAAATATGCAGACCATTTGAAGGCGGATGCTGACTACGCTTTCTCTTCGTCACAGTGGGAGCCGAGCTTGCCGTTCATGGGCACGCGCGAGTTTGCCAAGGCCTTTGGCGATGCTTATCACATTGCCCCGTCTTACCATGCCGCCAGTGCTTATGCAGCGGGGCAGATCCTGGAAGCAGCACTGCGCAAGAGCCAGAGCCTGGATCGAGAGAAGCTGCGCGAGACGCTATCGGCTCTCGACACCATGACGGTGATGGGGCGCTACGGGGTTGATCGCGACGGTAAGCAGGTACGCCACTTCACCACCACCGTGCAGTGGCAAAAGGGCAAGAAAGAAATCGTGGCGCCGGCAGAGCTGGCGACCGCCAAGCCGATATGGAGATAAAGAAGAGACTGCCGCATCTATCCAGCAGTCTTTACTTCCGGATACTTGCGCCACTTGTTCCCATCGTCATTCTCATGGCGCTATTGGGTAGTGTGGTTTTTTCCATTGGACTGAATACGGCTTCGCATTACGGCAACGAGCGCATTCAGGAAGATCTGGGCCGTAATTCACGCGAGATCTACAATCTTTGCGATAGCGCGCTACAAAACCTGTTGCTGGAAGGGCGTGCTGACGATTCAGGCGAGACGCGCATCCGCAAGGGCACAACGCTGGGAAAAATTGAGGAATATGCTGCGCAAAACAATCTGCAGGTGCTGGTTTATTCAGGCACCGCAGACAATGTGCTGCTGAATCGTACCCAGATAGAGCCGGGTAATGTAGTTGCCGCAACACACCAAGATCAGGAAGTGAAGCGGATCCAAAAGGGCGATACGATCTTCTATGCACGCCACTTAGAGTTTGAGCTGTGGCATTGGGACATTGTGCTTATCAAGGATGGCAAGGCCTACGCCGAGTTCGTGGGCAAGATCAAGCAAAGCTACTATGTGATTGTTGCCAGCCTTTTGATTGTTTGTCTGGCGCTGATATTTTATTTCCGCCGCATCATCCACAAGCCGATACGTTCCATCATTGCCTCGATCCAGGCAGATGGGCTACCTGACTACAAAGGCATTTACGAGTTCGAGTTCCTGAGCAATATCATCCGCGAGGCGGCGCAGAAGGAGCAGCAAAAGCAGGTGCAGATTTCCTATCAGGCTTCGCACGATGCGTTGACGGGCTTGATCAATCGGCGCGAATTTGAGCGGCGCCTAGAGCAGGCGCTGCAGGAAGCAAAGTTCAATAACACCTGCCATTCGGTGCTGTACCTAGATCTCGACCAATTCAAGATCGTCAATGACACCTGTGGCCATAATGCAGGCGATGCGCTGTTGCAACAATTGACGACCGCGCTGCAGACCGTGTTGCGCCAGAGCGATGTACTGGCGCGACTCGGCGGCGACGAGTTTGGCGTGCTGCTGGAAAATTGTCCCGACAAGCCGGCCTATCGCATTGCCGAATCGCTGCGCCAAGCGGTGAGCAGTTTCCGCTTTGTGTGGATGGATAAAAGTTTTATCGTGGGAGTCAGTATCGGTCTGGGGACTTTCGGTGACGACGAGTTGTCAGTCAATGACATTTTCAGCATTGTCGATGGCGCTTGCTATGTAGCCAAGGATCTCGGTCGCAATCGCATTCATGTGTATAGCGCCGACGATAATCAGCTGGCCGAACGCAAGGGCCTGATGAATTGGGTCGGGCGCATTTCGGCGGCGCTTGAAGAGAATCGCATGATTCTGTTCCGGCAAAAAATCGTGCCCTTGCAAGACGGCCCCGACCAGTCTGTGCATTACGAAATGCTGCTGCGCATGCGCGATGAAAATGGCCGGCAAGTGCCGCCTATGGCCTTCATTCCGGCCGCCGAGCGTTACAACCTGATGCCGGCCATCGACTTCTGGGTGATCCGCACTGCGCTTGCTTACTACGAAGAGTTGTATCGACAGGACACCACCTGCAGCTTGGCGATCAACCTGTCCGGCGCGACCCTGGGCGACGAAAGATTGCTGCCGTATATTCGCGAGCAATTGCTGCACTTCGATATTCCGCCGACAGCGATTTGTTTTGAAGTGACGGAAACAACCGCGATCGCCAAGCTGGGGATGGCGACTGCCCTGATGCACGATTTGAAGAAGCTTGGTTGCCGCTTTGCCCTGGACGATTTTGGCAGCGGCATGTCGTCATTTGGCTATCTGAAAAATCTGCCCATCGACTTCATCAAGATTGATGGCGCGTTTGTGCGTAATCTGGTCAGCGATTCGGTCGATCGGGCCATGGTCGAGGCGATCACGAATATTGCCCATGTCATGGGTGTAAAGACCATTGCCGAGTTTGTGGAGACCGAGGCCATCGCCGAAGAGCTGACGCGCATGGGCGTGGATTACGCCCAGGGTTACTGGTTTGGGCGGCCCGAACCTATTGAACTACCTTGATGCGCCAAGGTTGATTTAGCGCTTGGCTTTCAGTGCCTCAGCCAGATCACGCACCGCCATGGCATAAAAGGTAGAGCGGTTGTAGCGGGTGATGACGTAAAAATTCCAGTAACCGAGCCAGTATTCTGTGGCCTGATTCGGCGTGACGAAATCGATCAGTGCTGCGTTCTCGTCGGGCACATCTTTGCTCACCAAGCCGACCATTTCAGATGGCAGTTTTTGCGGAGAAATGCCGAGCTGCAGCAAAGGTGCGGCGGCGGCATCATCGATTTGCACAGGCACGGTAATTGGTGCGCCCTTGACCCAGCCATGTTCAGACAGGAAGTGGGCAACACTGCCGATGGCATCGGCAGGTGAGGTCAGATCGATGTCGCCATCATTGTCAAAGTCAACGGCGTAGCGGCGGATGCTGCTGGGCAGAAATTGCGGCAGGCCCAGTGCGCCGGCGAACGAGCCCTGGTAGCTGCGTGGGCTGCGACCTTCTTCCTTGGCTAGCAGCAACAGCTCTTCAAGCTGGGTGCGAAACAGTGCGGCGCGCGGCGGGTAGTCAAACGCCAGGGTTGTGAGGGCCGAGAAGGTTTCGAACTTGCCCATGTTCTTGCCATAAATGGTTTCTACGCCAATGATGGACGCGATGATTTCTTCCGGCACGCCGTACTTTTCGCTAGCGCTCCGGATCGTAGCCGCATGCTCGTGCCAGAAGCGCACACCGGCGGCGATACGCTTGGGCTCGACGAAGCGGCTGCGGTAGGTTTTCCATGAACGAATCTGTGGATCGACCGGCGGCAAAATGGCCTTGATCACGGCCGGCTTGAAGTCGGCCTGGTCAAAAAGGAGATTCAGCCAGGTTGCGGAAAGGCCATTCTTCTGCTGCATCTCTGCAATGAAGGTTTTGACATCAGCGCGCTCGCTATAACGAATGCCTTGGGCATCGGTGCTCCAGGCAGAGCTGCTGAGGGCAAGAACGGAAATGGCGGCGAGGGTGCGGAAAAATTTCATGGTTTGAAGCGGGCGACCAGCGCCTTGAAGTGAGCGAGATGTGCAGCGGTTTGTTCAGGCGCATAGCGTAACGCGGCATAGCATTCGGCGATGGCGTGAATTGCGGTGGCATGTTGCGGTAATTGTGCGGCAGCGTAGGAGGCGTATGTAGCGGGCCCCATCCAGGCAGCAATTGTGATTTCGCGGCGGGCGAGGCGACGTTGAAAGGCTTGCCAGATACGGCCCGCTTCGTCGCGCTGCTCACGCTGGTGCAGGGCAAACAAGGTGAAGCCCAAGAGCAATAGTCCGCATAGTGCAGCCAGCCACGCCGTCATTTGTTTCCAGTCTGGTTCGGGCATGCCGAGTTTGCTCAGCAGGTCGCGCTGACGTTCCGGGTTGAAGCCGAGGATGGCCTGGTTCCATGCATTGGCGGTGGCATCCCAGCGATAGCGCAATTCCCGCAGCCAGGCGTAATTGTTGCGCGCCATCAGGGGGAGCGATTCATTGGCCGCGACGGCCTGGCTCAAGCCGTTTTCAATACGACTTGGGGCGCTGTCAGCCGTTGGATCAACCCTTACCCAGCCGCGCCCCTTGAGCCATACCTCGACCCAGACGTGGGCGTCGTATTGACGCACAGTGAAGTAGCCATCGACGGGATTGACTTCGCCACCTTGGTAACCGCCAACGATGCGCGCGGGGATGAGGGCGGCACGCATGGCAAAGGCAAAGGCCGAGGCAAAGTGTTCGCAAAAGCCGCGCTTATGCTGGAACAGAAATGCGTCGACTGCGTTCTCCTGCATCAGTGGCGGATTCAGGGTGTAGGTCAGAAACTGGCTTTGAAAGAAAGCGATTGCCACTTGTACAATTTTTTCCGGGTCATCGTATTGGGCGCGCCAGCTTTCGGCCAAGGCACGGGTGCGTGGATTCACGCCATTGGGTAATTGCAGAGCAGCTTTAAAAATGCGCACAGTGGTTTTTGGGTCCGTCGCTAGATCGGGGTAGGAGCGCATGCTGTAGCGCAGCCGATTACGCACGGGCTGATTCGCCAGAATCAAACCATCCCTGCTGATGCTGCTGGCCGGAGGCAGCTCGCCGGCTTTTTCCAGCGCAAACAGCCAGCGCTGGTTATGCGGCTCCAGCGTCACTTCATAGTCGATGGACTTACCAGTGGGCTCATACGGCAGCTCACTCATCTCCGGCTCGGGACGATATTTCCAGCTCACGCCATCGTATTGGGTCAGTGTCAGTCCGCGCCAATATTGCTGTTGCGGTGGCGGCGGCTGGCCCTTGAATTTGACGCGAAAGGCAATTGCATCGGACTGGGCGACCTTGCTGATAGAGCCAGGGCTCATGCTTTCGGATAAGCCGGAAGATGCGGTGAAGGCATCTTGCGGCAAGCCCCACAGCGGCCCCTGGACGCGTGGAAACAATACGAACAGCACCAGCATAAAGGGCAGGGCTTGTGCCAGGAGCAGGGCGCTCTGCTGTAGCTGTCGGCGTGGTGTGCTGACGTGTTGCAGGCTGAGTAAGGCCGCGACAATGACAATCAGGGCGACAGTAACCAGGAGTGCCGCCGCGATGCTCTGGTTGAAAAAGAAACTGGCCAGCAATAAAAAACAGCCGAGCAAAACCACGGTGACGCCATCGCGGGCACTGCGCAGTTCCAATAATTTGAGGGCCAGAAACATCACCAGCAAAGCGAGCCCGGGATTGCGGCCAAACAAGGTGCGATATTCCACGGCCACCGCTACGCAACCCGCCGCGACCAGGATGAAGAGCAACCAGCGCGGCGGTAGCCGCCCGGCGCGCCAGATCAGCCATGCGCGCCACGCCATGCCCACTGCGGCGGTGGCCGATAGCCAGACGGGGATGTGCTCAAGCAGTGGCACCAAGGCAGCAATGGCTGCGGCAAACAACCACCAGCTTTGCGCTAGCGTAAGCGGCACCGGATTGAGTGCGAGACGTTTGCGTTTGAAGATGCTGAACATTTAAATCAGCGCCAAGGCCTGCAGGCAGGCGTGCAGGTGATCGTTGTCATTGGCTGGCTCAAGTCTGAGTGTGCCGAGCTTGAGCCCATAGCTTTGTTTGCTGGCGTGCGCATCAAGTATCCAGCGGACCAGAATGGCAATTTTTTCTTCGAGAGATGTGCCGGGCGTGTGCGCCAGGTCAAACCAGATGGCGCTGCCATGTTCGGAGGCAAACTGTTTGGAAAGTAGTCCTTCGTCGAGGCGCGCAGATGCCTTCCAGGCCACGTGCTGGAGCAGATCGGTATTGCGGTGCGGGCGCAGGCCGAAAAAATCATCGGGTTCGGGGCTGCGTTGCTGGGCGCCTTCGCGCTCTGGTGGTGTGTAGGGGGGCGCGGTCAGGGCCGGGGCCGGATAGACCAGGCACTGTTCCTGGAAACGCGCATAGCTCCAGGCACGCACCAGGCCCAGTGGCCAGGTGGTGCTGATAGTCAGGCGCGGCATGGCTTGCCAGCCACGCTGCAGCGCTGGCAAGGGCAGGCTTAGGGTGTGGCTCTCTTCAAGATTGAAGCTGGACTGCGCGCTGTCGGCAAACTGAAAGCGCAAGCCCGGCCGAGGTCGCGCCGTATTGAGTTGCAGGCCGTAGTGCAGCAGCTCACCGGCAAAGCCGGGAGTGTGGCGGGCGGGGCTGAGCTGCAAGCCGGCCAGATTGCGAAAGGTATTCACACTCGCAATCACTCCGAGACCACCGAGCAGGAAGGTGAGTGCGTAACCCAGGCTGAGGTTGTAATTGATGCTGCCGACGAGCATGAGCGCCAGCGTAGCGCCATAGGCCAGCCCGGCACGCGTGGGCAAAACGTAAATGCGCCGCTGGCTCAGCGTCAGCGGTGCTGTATCCGGATGGCGGGGCCAGATGCGCTGCCGCAGTTGCGACAATGCCAACCCGGGCCGCAGCACGAATGTATTCAAGATGGTGCTGCCTTCAAGGCAGAGCCACTGCCTCGATCAGGTGGCGGCCCAGTGCATCGCCGCGCAGACCGGCCAGCTCACCGCCTGCATGCAGGCGGTGCGCCACGATGCCGGGCAAGACGGCTTGCACATCTTCCGGCAGCACATGCGGGCGCCCTTCCAGCAAAGCCCAGGCGCGTGCGGCAGCGAGTAAGCCCAGCGTGGCGCGGGGTGAGAGGCCGTTGTTGAACTGATTGTTCTGGCGTGTGTATTCGGCCAGCGACTGGACATACTCAATCAATGCCGGCGAGGCGTGAATGGCACTGGCGGCATCCTGCAATTGCTGCAGTTCATGCGCCTGCAGCACGGGCGGCAAGGTTGCCAGCAAGGTACGGCGATCAACGCCTGCCAGTAGGGCACGTTCAGCGGCGCGATCGGGATAGCCCAGTTCGATGCGCATCAAAAAACGGTCGAGCTGCGATTCTGGCAGCGGGAAGGTTCCGATCTGGGTGGTGGGATTCTGCGTGGCGATCACGAAAAATGGCTGTGGCAATGGCCGGGTGATGCCTTCGGTCGTGACCTGGCGCTCTTCCATGGCTTCGAGCAAGGCACTTTGCGCCTTGGGCGTGGCCCGATTGACCTCATCCGCCAGAATCAGCTGGGCGAAGATAGGCCCCGGGTGAAACTGGAAGCTGCCGCTGACGCGTTCAAAGATCGATACGCCAATGATGTCGGCTGGCAACATGTCGCTAGTGAATTGAATCCTTTGGAATTCCAGTCCTAAAAGGCGGGCCAGCAAATGCGCCAGCGTGGTTTTTCCTACGCCGGGCAGGTCTTCAATCAGCAAATGGCCGCGTGCTAGGAGGCAGGCCAGGGCCAGCTTGAGCTGGGCATCTTTACCCAAAATGATATGCCCGGCGGCAGCCAGAATTTTGCGCGTTGTGGCGTGGTGGGCAGGCAGGTCGGAAACGGAGCTCATCGTGGGCTTAAAGTTCTGGTCAAGAGACTGGTAGACAGGTGCGAAAACGCTTCAGTTTCAGCGATAATGGCAACTTTGCCACAGTTCGCAGCAATATTTTTTGCCGAGCCGCCATGACCACCGCTTTCACTACTGCTTATATTTCTCACCCGGATTGCTGGAAGCACGAACCCGGTTCGTACCACCCCGAGCGTCCAGGTCGCATGGATGCGATCAACGACCGCTTTATCGCCGCCGGATTGTTCGATCATCTGGCGCAATACGAAGCCCCGCTGGCCGAGGATATTGATCTCGCGCGCGTGCATCCGGAAGACTATATCGAGATGATCCACTCCTCTGCACCGACTGAGGGCATCATTCATCTGGATCCGGATACGGCCATGAGCCCTGGTTCGCTCAATGCAATCTTGCGCGCCGCCGGTTCAGGCGTGCTGGCGACGGACCTAGTGATGCAGGGCGAAGTGAAGAACGCCTTCTGCTCGGTGCGCCCTTGCGGCCACCATGCCGAGAGCGACCGCGCCATGGGTTTTTGTTTCTTCAATAATATTGCCGTGGCCGCCGCCTATGCCGTTGAGCATTGGGGCCTGGAGCGTGTTGCCGTGATCGACTTTGATGTGCATCATGGTAACGGCACCGAAGAAATGCTGTCGAACAAGCCTGAGTACTTGATGTGCAGCATATTCCAGCATCCCTTCTACCCACATTCGGGCACGCAAAATCCAGCCTCGAATATGGTGAACGTGCCCCTGCCACGCGGTTCGCGCGGCGATGCATTGAAGAAGGCTGTCATCGAAGAATGGATTCCTGCGTTACGTAAGTTCCAGCCGCAGATGATCTTCATCTCCGCTGGTTTTGATGCCCACGTTGAAGATGACATGGCCGGTCTGGCGTTTGTTGAAGCCGACTATGCTTGGGTCACCAAGCAGTTGATGGACCTGGCCGATGAGCTTTGCGAA
>DATJIB010000237.1:0-5414 GCA_035493575.1 Rhodocyclaceae bacterium
CGCGGCGTGTATTCGTTGAGCTGCAAGAGCTGTAAAAAAAGTCCCATGCGCTGATTGCCAATCCGGCTCGCAGCGTTGTAATGAATTGCCTTAGGACAAAACGATGATAGAGCTGGGCGTCAATATCGATCATGTGGCAACGGTGCGGCAAGCACGCCAAACCTATGAGCCGGATCCGGTCTGGGCTGCGGTTGAGGCCCATTTGGGCGGCGCCGATGGCATCACCGTACATTTGCGTGAAGACCGCCGCCATATTCAGGACCATGATGTTCGTCGTCTGCGCGAGCTCACGCATATCAAGCTCAATCTCGAAATGGCCGCCACCGATGAAATGGTTGGCATCGCCTGCGCACTAAAACCGGAAATGGCCATGCTGGTTCCCGAAGGGCGCCATGAGGTGACCACAGAGGGTGGCCTGGACGTGCTGGCCCAAGAAGCGAGATTGCGCGATGTGGTCAAACGTTTGTCGGATGCCGGCATCATGACCAGTGTCTTCATTGACGCAGAACTGCCGCAAATCGAAGCTGCTGCACGAATCGGTGTGCGCGTTTGCGAAATTCATACCGGCCCCTATGCGCATGCATTTCACAGCAAGGGCCGCGATGCTGAAAGTCCAGCCGTTCTGGTTGAGCTGGAAAAAATTCGTAGTGCAGGTGCCGCCATACGCCAGCAGGGCATGCGCTTCAACGCTGGCCATGCGCTCAATTACTTCAATGTCCAACCCGTAGCGGCTCTGCCAGGCATTCGTGAACTGCATATTGGCCATGCGATTGTGAGCCGCGCTCTGTTTGTCGGTATGCGAGAGGCCGTTCGCGAAATGAAACAACTCATGCGCGAAGCCATGGCGCCCAAGTCCTGAGTATGTCGATCTACGGCATCGGTACGGATATCGTCACCATCACGCGTATGGCGGAGTTGTATAGCCGCCATGGCGAACGGGCGCTGAAAAAAATGCTGGCTGCAGAAGAGTGGCCGCTATGTCGGCAGTCGGCAGACCCGGCTCGCTATCTGGCCAAGCGCTTTGCTGCCAAGGAGGCACTGGCAAAAGCCCTGGGTACCGGCATTCGCGCGCCCGTTTTACTAAGCTCGATCGCCGTCATCAACGATGCCCTTGGCAAGCCCACCTTCCGGTTTTCGGCGCAACTCGCGGAGTATATGCAGGCGCTTGAACTCAATGCCCATTTATCTCTCAGCGACGAGCGTGATACTGCCGTCGCTTTTGTCGTACTGGAACAATCTTGAGCCTAGCCATATCCCTGCCACTGGGCCCGGTGATGATAGATATCGCCGGCACAAGCCTGACCGATTTTGACCGCGAACGATTGTCGCATCCGCTGGTTGGCGGCATTATTCTCTTCACACGCAATTACGTTTCGCGTGAACAACTGACCGCCTTGTGCAGCGAGATTCATGCTTTGCGCACTCCGCGTTTGCTGATTGCGGTGGATCATGAAGGAGGGCGGGTGCAGCGCTTTCGTGAAGGGTTCACACGTCTGCCGGCAATGCGCCGTCTCGGTGACCTCTACGCGCAAGATCCGCAATTGGCGTTGAGCACGGCTCACGGTGTGGGTTATGTGCTGGCGGCCGAGCTGCGCGCGTGTGGAGTTGATCTGTCGTTTACGCCGGTGCTGGATCTGGATTACGGTCAGAGCAGTGTCATCGGCGATCGCTCGCTGGGTCGCGACCCAGCCATCGTGGCCGAGTTGGCCACCGCCTTGATCAAGGGCGTACATGCGGCCGGCATGAAGTGCTGCGGCAAGCATTTCCCGGGACATGGTTATGTCGCCGCCGATTCGCACGTGGCCATTCCCGTGGATGAGCGCCGCTTGGATGAAATGGCTGACGATCTGGCAGCTTTCCGTAATACCCGCGTTGATGCGGTGATGCCCGCGCATGTCATCTACCCGGCTGTCGATTCGCGTCCGGCAGGATTCTCTCCTGTTTGGCAAAAAATGCTGCGTCAGGATCTGGGTTTTAAAGGCGTGGTTTTCAGCGATGACCTGTCCATGCAGGGGGCTACCGTTGCCGGAGATATTGTGGCGCGCTGTACTGCAGCCTGGGAGGCCGGGTGCGACATGCTTCTGGTCTGCAACGCACCGGAAGATGCCGGGGCTTTGTTAACAAAATGGCGCCCTGTAGCCGATTCGCAACGTAGCGAGCGTATCCTTGGTCTGCTGCCTGATCAGGGAAATCATCTAGTTTGGGCGAGTTTACAGACAGAACCCGTGTACTTGGCCGGTAAAGAAAGTATTCAGCAGCATTTAGCCGCTGCCTGAAAGGCGACAGTCGATTTGAAAGGGAGGTTTTCTTTTATCTCAAAGCGTTGCAGGCATTGATAAAAGAGGCTTCGGCAGGTATCATTTTTCGATAAAAAATAAAACATTGCGCGCTTCGCAAATAATCTGCCATATTTTTCATATTTTAGATTTGCTGCGCTTTACCAGTCTGCTGTTTAGGGAGAGAACTTGGCTACCACTATGGTTTTAGGCCATGCGTTTCGTTTGAATACGTTGCTACAGGCATTCCTTGATTTTGGTTTTGTCTTTGTGGGCATCGTTACTGCGGCGCTTTGGATTAATAACGGCCTACCTGTCGATTTCGGCCCCATCGTTCTGTATGCGGTCTTGCTGGCCGCGACCATGCTGGCTTTGAATGGCTGGCTAGGTTTGTATCAACGGATCCATAACCGTACTTTTGAAGACACGCGTGCGCGCGCAGTGCTGTCGCTGCACTTGTCTATCCCGGTTGCCTACTTGCTGTTCGTCATGTTGCCGATTGCTGACCTGAACCGTCAGCTCTTTGAAATTGCCGGCATGGCCGCAATCTTCGGCATGCTCACCAATCGTGTGAGCTCTGCCCATCGTCGTTCGCGCGCAATGGTGGTGCACCGCGTGCTGATTATCGGTGTGGGCAAGGATGCAAAATCCGTTGCCGATTCACTTCATGAGTCTGACTCGACTGTGCACATCATGGGCTTCTACCCAGGCCACCCGAATGAAGAAGTGGATGTGCCAACTGACCAAGTATTGACACGCGAGATGTCATTAACCGACACCGCAACCGCCCTGAAGGTGGATGAAATCATTGTGGCGGTGCGTGAGCGTCGTGGCGGGGCGCTGCCTTTGCGTGAGTTGCTTGACTGCCGCATTACCGGCGTCAAGATCATGGACCTGGCCAGCCACTTCGAACGCATGCTGGGGCAGATTCGTCTGGATGCATTGAAAGCCGGTTGGCTGATTTTTGGCGAAGGTTTCAATCAGGGCTCCTTCCGTACAGCAGTCAAACGTGTGTTTGATTGCATCACCGCTTTCTGCATGCTGGTTTTACTATCCCCCATCATGCTCATCACCGCATTGGCGATTGTGTTTGAAGATGGCGCTGGTGTTTTTTATCGCCAAGAGCGAGTTGGCTTGAATGGTCGCTTGTTCAACGTGATCAAGTTCCGCAGTATGCGCAACGATGCTGAAAGCGACGGCAAGCCTCGCTGGGCAGTCGCCAATGATGATCGTGTAACACGCGTAGGGCGTTTTATTCGCAAGGTGCGGATTGATGAGTTGCCGCAACTGTATTGCGTGCTCAAGGGCGATATGAGCATGGTTGGTCCACGCCCAGAGCGCCCATACTTTGTCGATAATTTGACCCGGGAAATTCCTTTTTATACGGTCCGTCATAGCGTCAAGCCCGGTGTGACCGGCTGGGCCCAGGTGCGTTATCACTACGGCGCTTCCGTCGATGATGCAGTCCACAAACTGCAATATGACCTGTACTACGTGAAGAACCATACCCTGCTGCTCGATCTTGTCGTACTGTTCGAAACCGTCAGCGTAGTGGTTGGCGGCAAAGGGGCGCAGTGATAGCGATCCGCGCTCACTCCATGCTCTCTTCGCGCTCTGATCGTTCCAGGGCGAGGCGGATTTAAGCCATGGATGTCGCGACCGCTACCTTATCAACCTGGAGCTATGGTCTCGCTGCCTTTGGCTATTTGACCCTCCTGGTCTATTTAACAAAGCAGCCTTTCGGGCGCCAGCCCGGACAAGCGGGCCGCGCTTTGTTGTATGCGCTTGGCGCAAGTGGCGCCTGGGCTACTATCGGTGCAGTGTATGCGTTGACCGGCGCTGGTGTGGTCTTCCGGTTGTATCTGTTTGCCGATGTGCTGCGCTATGCCGCCTGGTATCTGTGCCTGATTCTGATGCTGGTGCCCAATGGCGTGCAACTGCAATTGCGCGCCTTGTGCGCCAAACGCCTGATTCAAGTCGGCTTCTGCATCATCGTATTTTGTCTAGCTGTACAAGCCTGGCTGACCTTGCAAACAGGGGAAGCCACGTTGCTGGCGCAAATGGCCCAGCTAAGTGCCTTGGCAATGGTGGTATTTGCCCTAGTATTGCTGGAGCAGTTGCTGCGCAATGCCACCGCGGATTCGCACTGGAATTTCAAACCGCTGTGGCTGGGCTTGGCCGGCACATTTGTGTTCGACTTGCATCTGTATTCGGACATTCTGCTGTTCCATCGTATGGACGCCGATGTCTTTGCGATTCGAGGCTTTGTGGTGGCGCTGATTCTGCCCTTGATTGCACTTTCCATCGTGCGTAACAAGAATCGCGAAATTCGTCTGGCCTTGTCGCAGACAGCAGTATTTCACTCCACCACCTTGGTGCTGGTCGGTGCCTATCTGCTATTCGTTTCCGCAGCCGGTTACTACGTACGTTATTTTGGCGGCGAGTGGGGCCGGGCCCTGCAGCTGATCGTGTTCTTTGTCGCAGCGCTGATTCTGGCACTCGTGGCGTTTTCTGGCTCCATGCGCGCCAAGATTCGCGTCTGGATCAGCAAGCATTTCTTTCGTTACCGCTATGACTATCGTCAGGAGTGGCTGAAATTCACCAATGCACTTTCAGCCGAAGGACAAGCGCAGGAAGTCGGGCAGCGAGTGATTCGTGGTCTGGCCGATATGGTCGAAAGCCCGGCTGGCGCCTTATGGTTACGCGATGCCGGAGGTCAGCGTTATATGCAGGCGGCACGCTGGAATACGCCGGAAGTTGCGGAGCCTACTTCTGTCGGCGTGCCCTTGATCCACTTCTTGAGCGAAAGTGGCTGGGTACTCAATATGGAAGAGTATCGGCATATGCCTGGGCGCTATGCGGGGCTGGAGTTTCCAGAGTGGCTAAAGCGACTCAACAACGTCTGGTTGATTGTGCCCTTGTCGACCGGCAAGGAGCTGGTCGGTTTTGTTTTACTGACTACGGCACGTACTGATCTGGACGTGGACTGGGAAGTTAACGATCTGCTCAAGACTGCTGGTCGCCAGGCGGCCAGCTATATCGCCCAGATGCAGGCGACGGAAGCCTTGCTTGAGGCGCGCAAGTTTGATTCATTCAATCGTATGTCGGCCTTTGTGGTTCACGATTTGAAGAACATCA
>DATJIB010000238.1:0-6091 GCA_035493575.1 Rhodocyclaceae bacterium
TAGCTTGAAGCTAATACCACTAGGTAAACGTGAGGTTCCGGCTGACAAGTCTTTGCAATTCTGGACCAAGGCAGAGGGCTGGCAAGGCCCGGTTACATTGGGGCTGGTTCGGCCAGGTCAATCGTTGGAAGTTTTACTCGACAAGCTGCCGCCCTTACAAGCCAATCAGCTATTCGAGATTACTTTGGAGCCTTATGCGGGGTCGCCACTAAACCGTCCTACAGGTCCGGTCCTGCATATTGGTCGTGCAGTCAAAGTTATGTAAGACAGGGATGCGCTTGGCGTAAGACGGGTACAAGGTTTGCTCATGGTGTGGCGTTACTGTTCGCCAAAGGATAGCCATCATGGGTCAGATGCTTTTCCCTCAACCGTCTTTTTTTCAGATTGAAAAACCCGCTGATACCACGCCGCCAAGCGCCATCCAAGAGCTGATGGCATCCGCCGGTATTCAAATCAATGGCAACAAGCCCTGGGATTTTCAGGTTCTGGATGGCAGGGTTTACGATCGCATTCTGACTCAAGGCTCTCTCGGTTTCGGCGAAGCCTATATGGATGGCTTGTGGGAGTGCGAGCAGCTGGATAGCCTGTTTGAACGGCTGCTCCGCGTCGATGCTGATGAGCGTCTCAAGGGCTGGTTTCGACTGCGCTTGCTTGGCGATATTCTCACGCGCAAACTTTTCAACCGTCAGTCGCGCAGCCGCGCTTTTCAGGTTGCCGAGCAGCATTACGATCTGGGCAACGATGTATTTGCAGCCATGCTTGACCCGACCATGGCGTACTCCTGTGCTTACTGGGCCAAGGCAAGTACGCTGGCTGATGCTCAGCTAGCCAAATATGATCTGATCTGCCGCAAGCTCCAGCTCCAACCCGGCGAGCATCTGCTCGATATCTGCTGCGGCTGGGGTGGGTTGGCTCGCTATGCAGCTGAACATTATGGCGTGCGCGTATTGGGTATTACCGTATCCAAGGAACAGCAAACCCTGGCGCGCGCACGCTGCGCTGGCTATCCGATTGAGATTGAGCTGATTGACTATCGCGATTTGCAGGGCCAGTTCGACAAGATCGTCTCGGTCGGCATGTTTGAACATGTAGGGCCCCAAAACTACTCCATTTACTTTGACACCACCCATCGTCTGCTTAAAGACCAAGGGCTGTTCTTGCTGCATAGTATCGGCAATTACACGGTCGCCTCATCAACTGACGCCTGGCTGGACAAGTATATTTTCCCCAATGGTCACCTGCCTTCGGCGCAGGAGATTACCCATGCTGCAGACAATCGCTTCGTGATTGAAGACTGGCACAACTTCGGTCCTGATTACGATCGCACACTGATGGCGTGGTGGGACAATTTCGAGCGCGCCTGGCCGCAGCTGGAAGGCAAGTACGATCAGCGTTTTTACCGCATGTGGAAGTACTACCTGATGTGCTGCGCCGGCTTTTTCCGTTCTCGCCAGGGCCAGCTATGGCAGTTGGTGCTGAGCAAGCGCGAACGGCAAGGCATCTACCGTTCGGTGCGCTGAACCCAGTGGTAACGGGCGTGGCCTATCCGTTGATGACCACGCCACCATTCGCATGAATGACTTGCCCGGCGATATAGGAAGAGTCGTTGGAGGCCAGGAATACATAAGCTGGCGCAATTTCATCAGGTTGCCCAGGACGCTTCATCGGCACATCCTTGCCAAACTCCGCGACCTTGTCTGCATCAAAGGTCGCCGGAATCAACGGTGTCCATACCGGCCCTGGCGCCACCGCATTGACGCGGATCTTGTCCTTGAGCAAAGACTGCGACAGCGAACGCGTGAATGCCACGATGGCGCCCTTCGTCGATGCATAGTCCAGTAATTGTGGACTGCCGCGGTACGCTGTAATTGAGGTCGTATTAATAATGCGCCCGCCACCTTTGAGATAGGGCAGGGCCGCCTTGACCAGATAGAACATGGAAAAGATATTGGTACGAAATGTCTTTTCCAGCTGATCAGCGGTGATCTTGCTGATTGAGTCCTGCGGGTATTGTTCGGCGGCGTTGTTTACCAGCACATCCAGCCGGTCGAATTGCTTTTCCACTTCGGAGATGGCTTCAATGCAGAAGTCTTCGCTCCCGATATCGCCCTTGAGCAAAATGCAGCGCCGCCCCGCATCTTCGATCAGGTCGCGGGTGTTGAGTGCGTCAACATCTTCATTGAGGTAGGCAATCGCGATATCGGCGCCTTCCTTGGCGAAAGCAACAGCGACCGCTCGGCCGATGCCGCTGTCGCCGCCAGTGATCAGGGCGACCTGGTCTTTCAGCTTGCCACTGCCAATATAGTTGGCCATGCTTGATTGAGGCTGAGGAGTCATTTCCTCCTGCTGGCCGGGTTGCTGATCCTGGTGCTGCTTGGGTTGCAAGGCTATGGTATTCATGGCAATTCTCCTGAACGTGGGTTCAGGAGAGTCCATGCAATTGCTACTCCTGCAACTTCAGTCAGGCATCTGGTGCCGTCTCGGCATTATCGGGGTGGCTATTGCCGATGCTTAGATAATGATTCAAGCGGTTGTATATGGTCTTGAGGCTGATCCCAAGGGCGGCTGCGGCTCGGCGCTTGTCACCACGAAAATGCTTGAGCGTGGCAAAGATGAAACGCCGTTCGACTTCTTCAAGCGTTACGCCAGGTGAAAACTCCAATCGGTCCTCCTGGCTAGCCTCCGCAGTCTTGAACGGTCCCGTCGCATCAATATCGACTTCCAGCTCGGCCATGACAAAAGCGCGGTGAATACAATTCTTCAGCTCACGCACATTGCCCGGCCACGCATGTTGCTTCAACTTGGCTTCGACGCCTTCAATGAATACCTTGTGCGTGCCATGGCGCAGATTGGCCTGCTTGAGGAACTGATTGGCCAACAGCACCACATCGTCCTCACGCTCGCGTAGTGCAGGAATCAGGATCGGAAATTCGGCCAGGCGGTAGTACAGGTCTTCACGCAGATGCTGGCTTTGAATGGCTTGCAACGGGTCTCGATTGGTTGCGGCCAGGATGCGGACATCGCACTCTACTTCGCCATCACTGCCGAGACGCTGGACGCGATGGGTTTCGAGGACTCGCAGCAAACGCACCTGTAGTTCAGGCGGCATCTCGCTGATCTCGTCGAGAAACAGCGTACCGCCATGAGCGCGTTCGAAATAACCGCTGTGAGATTTTTGGGCGCCGGTAAAAGCGCCCTTTTCATAGCCGAATAATTCGGCCTCAATCAGTGTCGGGGGCAGGGCGCCACAATTAACGGCCAGGAAGGGCGCATCAGCGCGGCCACTCATTTCATGAATCGTCTGGGCTACCAGTTCCTTGCCGCAACCATTTTCGCCGACGATCAGGACTGAGACGTCGCAAGGAGCAACTTTAGAGATCTGTGTATAGACCTCATGCATGACGCTTGAGGCCCCATAAAGTCGTCCGAACTTTTCGGAATTGGGGCTGGTTTTTGCGACGGCCTGCAATAAGGGTAGACGCTTGGCCACCGGGCTATCGTCATAGTCAAACGGTTGCGCCGCTTCAAGCATGGAAGGTTCGAACATGAGAAAGTCCTTATGCGTAAGCTCACTTGGATAGTGAGGTTTTCAAAGGTTTGAAAAATATTCCAAACATGGACTTAATCTTAATCAGCTGCGGCACAAGGAAAATGCCGGTTTGTCCGATTCGCGCGTAAGAAAATTCCTATATTGATTCCCTCGTATTGGCCTGGGAATACCGATTGCTGCCTTGTAAAGACGGAGGCATGACTCGCATGCCAATTTCGTTTATCTCCTGACAATTGAGAGGACTAATCATGGGACAGCACAAGGACTTCAGCAAGGACCAGGTTCGCAATCATCCTGAAAACCATCGACCATCGCACGCGCAGCCGCAAGATCGCTATTCGCAATATCAGGAAGAGCGCTATCAGAATCCGGGGTTTCAGCAGCAGGCCGAGCATCGTTCATCGCCCCAAGGTAGCTCACAAATGGGTGGCGTGCGTCATGACCAATACGATGCGCCGCAATATCACTCCAATTCGCCGCTACAAGGGAGTGCATCCAACCCATATGCTAACAATCCCAATGGCAGCCCGGGATATGGCGAACGCAATGACAGCCGATACGGTGACGACAACCGCTCCTATGCGGCAGATTTTTCGCATGCCGGCTACGGACACTACGGGGAAACTGATGACAACCGCTACTACGCCAGTGGCGACATACCATCGGAATACCGTAGTGGCCGTGCTCAATGGGGTTACCCGAGCGGCGCCTATCAGCCGGGCAATGAGCAATATCGCAGCGGTGGTTATCAAGGTGGTGGTGGTGTTTATCAAGGTGGCTATGAGAGCGGGCGTGGCCCGGGCTATCGAGGCGGCATCGCACACCCGCCCGGCGATGCAAGCTATTCCAATGCTCAAGGTGATCAAGGCCAGCATTCACGAGGTCATGGCGGTGAGTGGAATCATGATCATGAAAGCCAGTTTGATCCGCATTACCGTCAGTGGCGTGCCGAACAGGTCCGACAACTCGACAATGACTATCAGGCTTGGCGTGCAGAAAATTACGGCAAGTTTTCCGACGAGTTCAATGAGTGGCGCAGCAAGCGACAGAACAAGACTGGCGCGGATGCTGCCAAGAAGGGAAGTGGCAATGCGCCCAGCGCTTCCCCTTCGGGGAAAACCGACAAGAACAATCCCCCGGATCGAGACAACTTGTAGGCGTTATATGCAATCCACAATTTCATCGCTGCGATTGCGTAGGACGGGTATGCGACTTGCCTTAGGTAAGGAAGGCAGCTATTTGCTGCTCGTCCGTAAACCTGATGAAAGGAAATAAAAATGGAAAAGCAAACTTTGAAGAAGCTCGCCCTTGCCGTAAGTTCGACATTGGTGCTGGGTATGGTGGCTACTGCCCACGCGGCTGACGCCAAGGACTCACCACGTGCCAGCGAAAGCTCAGGCTCGGTGGGGCAGTTTGTCGATGACGCTACCATCACTACACGCGTCAAGACTCGTTTTGCCAAGGATCCAACCGTAAGCGCCTCACGCATCAAGGTTGATACCGTCAAGGGTGTGGTTGAATTGTCAGGCCATGTCAGCAGCAATGCTGAAAAGGCCCAGGCAGTTGCAATCGCTGAAGCGGTGCCGGATGTGCGTAGCGTCCGCAACAACCTGACGGTGAAGGGCGACGGCGGCGCCCAACCTGCAGCTGCGCGTACTGCCCCAACTCCTGCACCCTAATGCGGGATGATGAATTGCGGGAACCCCGGTTCCTGCACGAATAGCCTGCCGCGCATTTGCCGGCAGGCTATTTTATTCACGCAAGCACGCGGCGCAATTCAACACTGGGAATCCGTAGCTGACTCCGGTATTTAGTGACAGTGCGGCGCACAAGCTTGAAACCCTGTGCGGTCAAAAGCTTGGTCAATTGAACATCGGATAAAGGATGATGCGGGTCTTCGGCAGCGACTAGCTCCTTGATCAGAGCGCGAATTGCCATTGTCGAGAAACTGCGTCCGGCTTCTGTGCGTAATTGGCGCGAAAAGAAGTATTTGAATTCGAATAGTCCCTGCGGGGTGGCCATGTATTTCCCGTTGCTGACCCTACAGACAGTGGACTCATGCAAACCCACTTCGCCCGCAATATCCTTCAAGGAAAGTGGTTTCATGGCAGCTTCGCCATGCGCAAAAAATACTTTCTGACGTTTGACAATGGCCTCGGCCACCCGCTGGATGGTGTCAAAGCGCTGTGAGATATTACGCAATAGCCAACGCGCCTCCTGCAGCATGTGTGAACAGGAGGGGGCAGCACCGCGCCGTCCTGCAAGCTCTGCATACGCTTGATTGAGACGAATGCTGGGCTGAACCGCCGGATTTATTTTTGCCTCCCATGTTTTGCCTTTCGGAACCACGATGACATCGGGCAAGACGTAGCGTGCATCATCCTTCGCATAACAGCGTCCGGGTCGCGGATCCAAAGTACGAATCAAAGCCCGCGCTTGATGCAATTCAGTTTCGTTGCAGGCCAGTAGTTGTTCAAGACGGGGAAACTGACGTTTGGCGAGCAAATCAAAATGATCGGTCACGATAAGCTGCGCGTAAGT
>DATJIB010000239.1:0-3612 GCA_035493575.1 Rhodocyclaceae bacterium
CGGGTTTAGCGACACGTGGCAGTGGACGGCTACGCTTGCGCAATGTTCCGCAGACCGCAAATATCAGCACTGCCGAACTGGGCATACTGCCTCGCCTGCCGGACACCAGCCAGGAAATCCGAGACATCGCCGGCGTATTGAATGCGGACGTACAGCAGGACATCTATCTGCAAAAGCGCGCCACGGTGCACACCGTTCTTAATACCAATCTCGCCAATCGACGCGTAGTGATGTTCGCCACTCATGGTCTGGTGCCAGGCGAACTTGATGGGCTGGTGCAGCCGGCATTGGCGCTGACTTCGCCTGAGGTTGCCGATCCGGATAGCGACGGTTTGCTGACCATGGACAAGATTTTGACGCTCAAGCTCAATGCCGACTGGGTCGTGCTCTCCGCCTGCAACACGGCAGCTGGCGATGGCAACGGCGCAGAAGCGGTATCGGGACTTGGCCGCGCATTTTTCTACGCCGGCACACGTGCCCTGCTCGTCTCCAACTGGCCAGTCGAAACTGTCGCTGCACGCAAATTGATGACGGATTTATTCCGCCGTCAGGTTAATGCAAACAACATCAGTAAAGCTGAGGCCCTGCGTCAGGCAATGCTTGGATTGATCGATGGTCCCGGCGCAGTCGACGAGAAAACCGGGCGTGTCAGCTTTTCTTATGCTCATCCGTTATTCTGGGCACCGTTCGTAGTTGTAGGTGACTAAACGTTTTTCAGGGAGAAATCATGAACAAGAAAATTTTCGCCGTCCTTTCATCCGTCATGCTTTTGTCATATGGCAGTGCACATGCCGTCACGCTGATCAAAGATGCCGAAGCAAAACTCCCCGCCGCCAGCGGCAGCCTCGCGACGCGCGGCATCACACGCGGCCCGGCTATTAAACAGGTTTCGCCCGCGCCGGAAGACGCGGTCAAATCGCCACTCAACCTCAAGGTTTCGTTCGAAGCCCGCGGCGGTGCAAAGATTGATCCTGCCAGCGTCAAAGCCACTTATCTGAAGTCGCCATCGGTCGAACTCACCGATCGCATCAAGCCCTCCATCAGTGCCACAGGTATTGATCTAAGCAACGCCGAAGTACCACCAGGTGAACATCAGATCAATGTATCCGTGACCGACAGCGAAGGCCGCCAATCCAGCAGCATCGTCACGCTCAAGGTTACGAAGTAATGCAGTGTCCGTACTGCATTTCAGAAATCAATGATGCAGCGCTGGCCTGTCCGCACTGCGCACATGACATCTATCTTTACAAACCGCTACTGGAAAAAATTGCCGGGCTGGAAGCACAACTCGAGGCGCATCCCGATGTAGTTCCGCTACGTGAACGCGTCGCGGAACTGGAAGCACAGTTGCTGGCAATTCCGCCAGAGCGACGCCAGGATAACCGCTCGAAGCTAGGCCTCGTATTGCGCCTGTGGCTGCCACCATTGCTATTGCTGCTGCTCGCGCATGTGATGATGACGATCGTGTACGACGTCAACACGCTCTATTTGCGGATTGCGTCCATTCTGATTCCGCTGCCTTTTGGTTTCGCGCTGATGCGTGGAGGGGCTGCCCACTTTGGCCGCTGGTTCGCAGCAGCCTTCGGCTTGGCGGTCATTGCTGTGCTCGGCATGAGCGGGATAATCAGCATCGTCGACCACACTCCAATATTGCCGCATGGCATGCAGGAATGGAGAGAATTCATCGAGTATGCGGGCAGCATAGGCTTCAGCTTTGCAACGGGGATGCTACTCGGTGAAACCATTTACAACCGCACGCATGGCGGCGGGCTGGCCATGCGCATTGCCAAGGCTGCCACACAAGGCAAGGACAGCGCAGAGAAAGTGCAAGCCATTGCCAAAAAACTCAATGACATTGGTGGCACGCTCACTGCTGTCGCCACCACTGCCATTTCCATCTACACCGGCCTCAAAGGTTTTTTCGGTAACTGATGCCCGCGGTCAGCCCTGCATCCAGGGCAGACCGGCGGCGCGCCAACCATTGACCTTGTTGCGCTGGTTGTTGGCATCCTTGTCACCCTCGAAACCTTCGAGCACGTTATAGCAACTGGTGTACCCCGCCTCAGTTGCGGCTTTGGCAGCAGCACTTGAGCGGACTCCGCTACGGCACATGAACAGGACGATGCCTTCAGTGGGCAACTCATGCTTGAGTTGTTCGATGAAATGGGTGTTGGGCTGGCTACCCGGGTAGGTCAGCCACTCCAGCTCAACCGAACCGGGAACACGTCCAACCCAGTCCCACTCGGCACGCGTGCGGACATCCACAAGCCGCGCCCCAGGGGCTGACTGCAGCACTTCAGCCGCCTCCTGCGGTGTTAAAGCGCCAGCATAGGGAAGTTGTTTTTCGCTGGCACGTGCTTGTGCCTGTTTGAGAATTTCAGTCAGACGGCCCATCAAACCTCCTTGATCAAGCCGCCACCATGCGAAATGGGCATGGCAGCCGGCTGGGCAAAGTATAGGGGAAATGCTTTCCGCCCCATGGACGCCGGCAAAATGAAAACCGCACTCCGGCGAGGCATACATCTACCTAATCACCATTTTTGGGCAAACCTTCTTTGAGCTCGATCGCAGGCCTTTCGAAGCCCACAATTTGCACCATATTAGTGCATTTAACCCCGATGCGCCCCTTATTGGTGCTTTGACGTATTTTGCCCAGTGATGCAGCTCCTTTATGGCACAATAGTTTGCTGCATGCGAGACGCTCTTAAGGCAATGGCACGCAACCTGCTAGACCGAATACGTTAGCCCCATTTCACAAGAAATACACCGTTTAGATACACCTGTTCAGGAGATTACCTCTATGTCGCTGTCGCCCCAAGACGTTCTCAAGCTGGTCAAAGACAAGGAAGTTAAGTTCATTGACTTCCGTTTCACCGATACTCGTGGCAAGGAGCAGCACGTTGGCGTGCCGGCTAAAGCCTTTGATATGAGTAAGTTTGAAGACGGTCACGCCTTCGACGGTTCATCCATCGCTGGCTGGAAGGGTATTCAAGCTTCCGACATGCTGCTGATGCCAGATGCCGCTTCCGCCTATATCGACCCGTTCTTTGAGCAAACCACCCTGGTTATTACCTGTGACGTAGTTGAACCTTCGGATGGCAAGGGTTACGACCGTGATCCACGTTCGATCGCTAAGCGCGGCGAAGCCTATCTGAAGTCCTCTGGCATTGGCGATACCGCCTACTTTGGTCCAGAACCAGAATTCTTCATCTTCGACTCTGTCGAGTGGAAGACTGATATGTCCGGCACTTTCGTCAAGATCCACGCCGATGAAGCGGCCTGGTCGTCTGACGCCAAGATCGAAGGCGGCAACAGCGGTCACCGTCCAGCCGTCAAGGGTGGCTACTTCCCAGTACCTCCAGTCGATAGCTCCAACGACATCCGTGCAGAAATGTGTACGATCCTGGAAGCCTGCGGTCTGGAAGTTGAAGTGCACCACCACGAAGTGGCAACCGCAGGGCAGAACGAACTGGGTACCAAGTTCAACACTTTGGTTCGCCGCGCTGACCAAACCCAACTGCTGAAGTACGTTGTTCACAACGTCTGCCACCAGTACGGCAAGACCGCTACCTTCATGCCTAAGCCTATCGTTGGCGACAACGGTTCCGGCAT
>DATJIB010000240.1:0-4714 GCA_035493575.1 Rhodocyclaceae bacterium
GACGAAGCCCTCGCCTTTGAGGTGCTCAAGCAGATCACGGCATTGTTGTTTGGTGTTGCAGAAGGCCAGCGTCGAGACCGGACGATAGTGGTTCAGCAGCAGCGCCACGGCAGCCAGTCTGTTGTCGTTATCCACTTCATAAAAGCGTTGGCGAATCTTGTTGCCTTCATGCTTTTCCAGCAGCGTGACTTGCTTGGGCTGACGCAGGAACTGGCGGCTCAATGTCGCGATCTGCTCTGGATAGGTGGCCGAGAACAGCAGCGTCTGTCTGTCTTTCGGGCAGGCCTTGGCGACGACAACAATATCGTCGAAGAAGCCCATGTCGAGCATGCGGTCGGCTTCGTCGAGCACCAGGGTATTCAGGTCCTTCAAGATCAGACTGCCGCGCTCAAGGTGGGCCATGATGCGGCCGGGCGTGCCGACCACAACATGGGCGCCATGTTCAAGACTGGAAATTTGCGGACGCATGGTGTTGCCGCCGCATAGCGTCAGCACCTTGATATTGTCTTCGCCACGGGCCAGACGGCGGATTTCTACTGCCACTTGATCAGCGAGTTCGCGCGTTGGGCACAGCACCATGGCTTGCACACCAAAATTGCGCGGATTGAGCCTTGTCAGCAGGCTGAGGGCAAAGGCAGCAGTTTTGCCGCTGCCGGTTTTGGCCTGCGCAATCAGATCGTGGCCAGCCAGTGTGAGCGGCAGGCTTTCGGCCTGGATCGGCGTCATCTGCTCATAACCCAATTGCTTAAGGTTAGCCAAGGTGGCCGGAGCCAGTGGCAGAACGTCAAAAGACAGGGAGGGATTGCTGGCAGTGTCCGCAGTTGAGGATGGGGACTGCTCGGTATTGCTGGGTGGCGAGTTCGTATTCATGCGTAATTATAAAGACCTATTGCGCAATACGCCCCAAAACCGTCGAAAAACCACCCAAATACCAAGCCAAGGCTGCTAAATCCAGGCGATCAGGGTAAATCGCCTGGGTTCAGCCCTATTCTTCTTCGCTGGCGCCGTCCTCGCCATCGTCGTCCTGCAGGGCTTTGCGCCGCTGATCGCTGGCGTCTTTGAGCTTGGCGGCCTGGGCAAAGAAATCATCCAGGCTGCTACTAGCGCGCAAACGCAAGGCCGCCGGGAACATCGGATCAGGCTCGGCAATGAAGTTCACATCCTTGCTGTGACTGCGCTCTGACATCCATGTCGCTGGTACTGCCACCAGCAAAGGCAAGAGCACCGCGACCAAGGCTGCGGTGGCTGGACGAATGGACGCTGTAATCGCCAGATGCCCATACATGACCAGCATGCCGGCCAGCACCATCAGGATTAGTTCGCGCCACTCAGCCAGAGGTAGGCCGAGTGAGAACCAGACCACCTCTAGTACCGCATCCAGGGCATACAAGCCGGCCATGACACCAAGGAACACTGCCGCGTGACTGAGCCAGCGCCATTCGTTTTGCATCACCCGTGTAATCAGCGACCAAACCGCTTTCCACACGCCCACAACCAATAGCGATGAGAGCAGGCCCACCACCATAGGCAGGAGCGGATCACGTGGCGCCTCCAGCCATACCGAGTAAATGATAAAAGCCATGCACACGATGAGGCCGACCGCGGCGATGCGCGGCGCCATTTGTGGCGTGATGCGGCCCAGCTCGGCGCGGTCAGCCAGCTCTGGCGCCAAGGTTTCATGTGGCAACCGAATACGCAAACGACTACGCCCGATAGCGAGGCAATTGTCCGGCAGCAGCACATTGCTAGCTGCATGCAGGTGTTTGCCAGCGACGGTAATGCCATTCTGCGAACCGAGATCGGTGACATGAACTTCGTTATGCGTGACCGTCACTTGCGCATGCAAGGCTGCCACATGAGGATCATCAAGCATGACATCGGCGCGAATACTGCGGCCGATGCTGAAGCTGGGTTTGCTCTCATCCAGCGTGATGCGATCTCTATGCAGCACGTGGCCGCGATGGTCCAGTGTTTCAACCACGAGCTGGATGGGTTCAAAATTGGTGGCTTCCATTATGGTTTCCATTGCATGGTCTCCACATAGCGGCGCACGAAACGCATGCCCGCATCAAAGTCCACGCCATTCATATCCAGGTGACTGGCAAAGCCGCGCTTGGCATTGTCCAGGCTGACTACGCGCACGGTGAAGTCATACAGCCCCTCCAGCTTGCGATAGCTGCGGGTGCAGATGAGCAGATTGGCATCGAAGCCTTGCAGCTTGACGTTGCTGTTTTTGCAAGTGAGTGGACCAACGTGCTTCTTGGAGCCATGCCGGCCAGAGGCGGCGGCAATCTTCTGCAAGCGTTTGGTGAAGCGCAAGCTATCCAGTGTCTCGGTGGTGAGGATGAAATGCTGATAGGTCATGTCACCGCTATACAAACCTTCCTGCACATACAGACCGGCTTTGGCCGCGCATTGAATTGCTTCGGTCTGCACCGGCTGGTTTGGGCTCGGGTCGCCAGACGCATTGCAATCAACAAAGCTGCTCAACTTGCCCGGCAGGATAAAACCTGAGGTTTGTTGCGTGGCCAGCGGTCCTTGAAATGCGCCCAGCAATTCGGTGGCATGAGCGCGCAACTGATTCACGACTTCGCCCTTGGCGTCTTTCAGGCTCAAGGGCTGCTGCTGGGCGCGCTGTAGCAAAGCCTTGGCATGTTCAGCCGGCACCAGAAAACTCACCAGTTGTTCAAAACGATAACCAGCCACATTGATGCCAAAAACCTGCCCGCTGGAATTCAGGGCCGGGCCACCCGACATGCCACCGTTAAGAGCGCCCGAATAATGAATACGTGCATCGAAGGAATCTTCAACGCGGCCATTGGCCACCCCTTCGGTAATGGTCAATCCTACGTCAAGCGGGAAGCCGATCGAATAAGCACGCGCACCTTTGACTGGAATGGTATTGGTCAAGGTCAGCGGCGGCGGCGCGAAACCTTCGGCGCGGACAACGGCAAGATCATGGCGCACGTCGATGGCCAGCACCGTGATCAGGCCAGTCTTGCCTTCCGGGGTGCGGTACTCAAGGCGATACTTCTCAGGAAACATGACCTGCTCAGCCACAACGTGATAATTGGTGAGGAACACGCCGCCCGGCGCCACGGCAAAGCCGGTGCCATGGAATGCCTGGGCTGAGTTCTTGCCGAAGAAACCACGAATCTGCACGATCGATGGACGACTACGCGCCAGCACATCAAGCGCCGAGTCAGACAGAGGCTCTTGAGTAACCGGAACCACTACCGCGGGCTTGGCCTGGGCCACTGTGCTGATGAGCAACGACAAGGCCATGCCCAGACACAATCGTCGCCAAAGTACGCTATTCAAACTCAACTTGAACCTCAACTTGAACAATTGACACCTCATTAGTAAGTGACTAGCCGCGACAGTATGCCACCTGCAACAGGGGGCCATACAGCTAAGGCGCCTATTCATCGCACCATTATTGCTCTGCCATTGAGGCATAGCTTGCGCAAAATCAATTCCCGCCGGGCAAACATAACTACACTGAAGCTGCCAATTGAGGTTATGGTGAGAAGCCGGGAGGCTGACCAATTCGCTGTCGCATCACTGTCTTGTTTCACCCATGTTCAATAACAGGAGATAACAATGAAAACTAAGCACGCATGGTATTCGAAGTGTATTGGAGCGGCACTTCTGGTCAGTGCCTCTTACGCGGCATCTGCCGCCGCCCTCACCTGCCCTGTAGGCGAGATTCCGGCCAAGGATGCAAAAACGTGCGTACCGCGCGATGATCCGAAGCCGCAACTGGATATCAACAAATTCAACGGTAGCCTCAGAACCCAAGCTGTCGCCTGCAACGCAGTCAATGAAACGCAGGCCATTATCGTCACATCGGCAACGGAGATTTCCCGCATCAATGCCAGCCTAAACGATGCGCAGCATGAACTACAAAAGCTGCCTAAAGACGGGAACAAAGCCGAAGCTCAGGCCAAGATAGACAACTGGAAAAACTTGCGTTCAGTTGAAGAAAAAAAGATCAGGGAAGCAGAAAAAGCTCAACGCATCGCCAAGAAAAAGCAACGCGCTGCAGCCAAGCAGGTTGAAAAGGAAGGGATGAAACCGCTGGATTGCCTGTAGGCAACCGCGGCAAACAAAAAGGCGAACCTGCGGGTTCGCCTTTTTTATGCTGATGTCAGGCTACCTACTTCTTGATAGGCTGTGGCGCCTTTTCGGAATTGGCCGGCAAAGCTGGCGACGTCGCCGCACCAGCGGGCATGATTGAAGGCGGCACGGGTGGTGAATAAACAAACGGGCCAGGATCTTCACACTTCACTGCCGTTGGCGCCGGCGTAGTGGCTTTACTTTCCTTGCGATAACGCTCCGCCGTTTTGTCCTGTGACTTGCACAACTGATATGCGGCTACCTTGTCGTTGTACGCCGCTTTCTGTTTCGCTTCGTCGGCTTTTTGTTTGGCTTCGTCCGACAACGCTGGCAACTTGGCCATGACGTTCATGCTAAGCAGCAAGGCCAGGCAAACACTCAATTTTCTCATGATGGTCTCTTCCTCGCCTCAAGGCACGCGCTTGTATTCGTTCTGATTCTGGCCACGACCACGAATGTCGTTTTCCCACTTGGCCTTGTCGCCACCGTAGGTGGCATTGTCATAGGGGCGTGTATCGGTCTTGCCCTGATATTGGCCCTGCTTGTACTGCACGACTTGCGGACGTTCGCCGCAGGCGGTGAGTACAAAAGCACA
>DATJIB010000241.1:0-3193 GCA_035493575.1 Rhodocyclaceae bacterium
GGTATAGGGCTTGTTAGCCAGCTTGAGATACAGCGACAGAGGAGTGTCGAGATCAGCGGCGGTGCGCAGCGTAACCGGGATACGGTTATAGCCTGCGGCCGCGAGCCGGGAAAATTCGGTTTCGTTCATGGGGACTCCAAACACCATTCAATTCTGAAAACAACAACGCAGCGCATCGCAGTGGATGCGCCGGACAAGGTCATACCGGGCGCAGGGAGCGCCAGGGCCATGCCTCCGCCTCAATGAGGCGCTTGTTTGCTGTTTTATTCATGGTCTGGAGTGAATCGGTGCTTATTTAATGAGGGCCAGCACGGCCTCAACGCTGGGAACTATAACATTTGTCTGCATTTTACGGACATCCTCGCCCTCGTTGTAGCCATAGGGCAGGGTTACGCTGATGCAACCCGCCGCCAGCGCTGAGGCCGCGTCATGCTTGGAATCACCAATATGCATATGGCTTGCCGGGGTAGAGCCGAGTCGCCTGCTGGCTTCCAGCATGGGCATAGGATGCGGCTTCTTCTCGGGCAAGCTGTCCCCAGACAATACAAACTCGAAATACTGCATGAGCCCGGTTTTTTCAAGCAAGGGCTCACTGAACGCTGCCGCCTTGTTGGTGATACAGGCCATGCGGATACCCTTTGCGTGCAAGGCATCAAGGCCTTCCAGCACGCCAGGATACAACGTGCAATACAGGCCGTTGCTTATCGCATAGTTTGTTCTAAAAAGCGCAATGGCTTTGGCATGCAGGTCAGCATCGCGCTGCGTTTCCGGCAAGCAATACAAAACAAAACGCGGAATACCGCCGCCGACATAGGTGCGCAGTTCTTCGTCACTACGCTTGGGCAAACCCAACTTACGCAGCATGGCGTTTGCGGCGACGGCCAGATCGGGCACCGTATCCAGCAGGGTACCGTCCAGATCAAGGGAAATGGAATGAACCGTGACTGGAAACGTCACGGTCATATCAAACCTTCGCCAGTTCGCTTCTGAGCGTGCCAATGATGCTGTCGTAACGATGCGGATCGCTGTCCTTGCCAGCGCCGAACACGGCCGAACCGGCAACAAAGGTACAGGCGCCAGCACGGGCGATCTCGGCAATATTGTCAGCTTTCACGCCGCCATCCACTTCCAGCATGATCTTGCGGCCAGTACGTTCGGTATAAGCATCCAGTTTCTTGCGCGTTTCACGCAGTTTGACCAGGGTTTCCGGAATGAATTTCTGACCGCCAAAGCCAGGGTTGACGCTCATCAAGAGCACCACGTCAATCTTGTCCATGACGTAATCAAGATGATGCAAAGGCGTGGCCGGATTGAACACCAGGCCTGCCAGGCAGCCGTTTTCGCGGATCAGGGACAAGGAGCGATCAATATGGTCAGAGGCTTCCGGGTGGAAGGTAATCACATTGGCGCCAGCCTTGGCAAAATCGGGAATGATGCGATCGACTGGCTTGACCATCAGATGCACGTCGATGGTAGCGGTGGTATGCGGACGCAACGCCTCACAGACCATAGGCCCGATGGTCAAATTCGGCACATAGTGGTTATCCATCACGTCAAAGTGTATCCAGTCGGCGCCGGATGCAACAACATTGCGCACTTCCTGACCAAGGTTGGCAAAATCGGCAGACAACAAGCTGGGGGCAATGCGATAGGACATGATGTTTTCCACAACGGCAAAGCGCAATTTTACCGTACAGTGCAGCCTTGAGTAAGACTATCGTCCCGCCTCCTGCTGTCAGCGGTTGCGGGGAACCCTAAATTCGTGTGCAATGCGTGCCATGGCTGAAAGCAAGAAATACGAAATCACGGTCGAAGTTGCGACCGAATACCTGGCTGAACAATCCGATGTGGCGGCTAGCCGCTTCGTGTTCGCCTATCACATCACGATCCGCAATAGCGGCACGGTGCCGGCCCAACTGATCTCGCGGCACTGGATCATCACTGATGCCGATGGTGCCATTCAAGAGGTTAAAGGTCTTGGCGTAATCGGCCATCAGCCACTGCTCAATCCAGGGCAGGAGTTTGAATACACCAGTGGCTGCGCACTGACCACCGCAGTTGGCACCATGAAGGGCACTTATCACATGGTGGCCGAAGACGGTACCCACTTCGACGCCACGATCAACGAATTCGTGCTGTCCATGCCGCGCGTCCTGCATTAATTTCCACCTCATGGCGCGCCCTTCACTTCCGCCTGAAGCACTGAAAATACTGATGTCTCAGATCGCTTTGGGCGATCGCTCCGCTTTTCGTCAGCTTTATGATGCCTGTGCACCGTCTCTACTTGGGGTTGCGCTACGTATATTGAATAAGCGCGATGAAGCGGAGGATGTGGTGCAAGAAGTGTTTGTTTCGGTATGGAAGCTCGCCGGCGGTTACGAGGCGGCAGCCAGTCAGCCCATGACATGGCTGACGGCCATCGTGCGCAATCGTTGTCTGGATGCCTTGCGCCGTGGCAATCGCCGCCCCACTGTGGCGCTGGATGATGACGAGGATCATCACACCGAGATTCCCGATGAGCGCCCTGACCCACTTGGCTTGCTCGAGCAAAGCATCAATGCACTGCAGCTTTCGGCCTGCATGGGCGAGTTGCCCGGTAACCAGCGCCAGTGCCTGGCCCTGGCCTACTACCACGGTCTCTCGCACAGTGAAATGGCTGAGCGATTAGGCTCGCCACTCGGCAGTGTCAAGGCCTGGATACGCCGTGGTCTTGATCGTCTCAAGCGCTGCCTGGCCACAGTGGAGGCCGGCGCATGAACTACAACAAGCCAGAGCTACTGGACCGTCTCGCCGCTGAGTATGTGCTGGGTACACTGCAAGGCCCGGCCCGGCGTCGTTTTGAAAAACTCAAAGCCACATTACCTGCAACCGCTACCTCGGTACGCGAATGGGAACAACGTACCGCACGCTTGGCTGACCCTGTACCCGCAGTAGCACCCTCGCCGCAGCTATGGCACAAGATCGAGTCGCGCCTCAGCTTTGCCGCCGAAAAGCGCAGCTTTTTCGGACTGTCATGGTTAAGTGCCTTCGGCAGCTTTGCGCTCGGCCTCATCGTCGCCGTCGCCCTGGTGCAACTCTATCCGGCGCAAATCCTGTCCAAGCCGACCTTGGCATCCGCTGCACCGCCGCCGCAATATGTCGGCCTGTTCAGCGATGCCAACGGCAAGACTGTGATGTTCGCCAGCTCGACCAA
>DATJIB010000242.1:0-5906 GCA_035493575.1 Rhodocyclaceae bacterium
CCCAGCCAGTCCGAGCCCTTGACGGTATCGTACATATGCCAGTGCCAGTGATCTTCTTCGGAGTTGCCCAGTGAAGCGGCGACACCACCTTGCGCTGCCACCGTGTGCGAACGTGTTGGAAAAACTTTCGAGATCACGGCTGTGCGCAAGCCGGCTTCAGACAGCTGAATTGCCGCACGCAGACCAGCGCCGCCGGCGCCGACAATCACTGCATCGAATTTACGAACTGCGATTGCCATCGATCAAAGTCTCCAGAGAATTTCCATGCACCAGCCTGCGTAGCCAAGCAAGGCGAGCAGCGTGAGTGAATGCAGGGTCAGACGAATCCACACCGGTTTGATGTAATCCATCCAGATATCGCGAATGCCGATCCAGGCGTGATAGCACAGGCTCAAGACAAACAGAAAGCTGATGAAACGGATAGGACCACAGGCGAAGAAGGCATGCCAACGCTCTGCTGAACTGGCCACGCCGCAGAACAGCGCAATCACGATAACCAGGGTGTACACCGCCATCACCACCGCGGTAATTCGTTGCACCATCCAGTCACGCAGCCCGTAGTGGGCGCCGGTAGTCATGCGCATATCAATAGACTCCCAGCAGCTTGGCGGCCAGCAAAGCCGTCAGACTCAAGCTGACGACCAGTACCGCCACAGCAGAACGGCGTGCGCCATCCTTGTTCAAACCGATATGCAGATCGAGCAGCAGGAAGCGGATACCCGCACAGAAGTGATGCAGGTAAGCCCAGGTCAAACCAAATAAAGGAATTCCAATCATCGGCTGCCTCGCCAGGTGGGCAGCCCGTTCGAAGCCTGCCGGCGATTCGACCGACAAAGCAAATAAGCCAATCAAGGCCGGTAGTGCCAGAAACAAAACCGAACCGCTCACCCGATGCAGGATCGAGACAAAGCCTGCCAAAGGCAAACGTATCGCCGTCAAATCGAGGAATTTTGGGCGTGGCTTATTCATCAGCACATTATTACGCGGAGCGACCATCCTCTTCCTCTCCCAAGACTTCGGATTTCAGCAGGCAATGCCTCACGCATTCCTGCTGCACCGCACAATTACGATTTCATTATAAGGGGCAAACTTACCTGCATCTGACTGCAAGCGCCGCCCTCACTCACATTTAATTCAGTTCGTTCAAATAACAGTGATCAACAGTGGAATAAAGACCGCGCCGCCACTCCATGGGTCGATCGCCATAGGTGTAACTCACCCGCTCTACAGATAGCAGCGGGCTGCCTTCCGGCACATTTAATAGCGCCGCACTTTCGCGATCAGCCAGGACCGCACGCACACGCTCTTGTGCCCGAATCATGCGCACCCCGAATTTGGCCTCGAACAAGCTGTAGAGCGAGCCCTGATGCTCTTTCAACATGTTCATATCGAGGCCGCGAAACGCCTCTTCTGGCAAATAGATTTCGTCGCCCACCACATTACGGCCACTGAACTGCAGGACGCGGCGCAGCACGATCAAAGGTGCACCATGTGGCACATCCAGCATGCGGGCCGATTCCTGCCCAGCCTTGGCAGGCCAGCATTCGAGCGGCACACTGCTGGCTGGCTCGACCTCACCATTGAGTGCAACCAGACGCAGAAAACGAAAATACTCACGTGGATCATTGTGAGTAGCAACGTAAGTGCCTTTGCCCTGACGCCGGATCAGCAATTTGTCCGCCGCCAGCTCATCAATGGCTTTGCGCACCGTGCCCTGGCTGACGCCAAAACGCACCGACAACTCCGACTCACTCGGAATAGCGGCGCCAGGCTGCCACTCGCCCGCATCAAGTGCCTGCAAAAGCAGCGTCTTGATCTGACGATACAGCGGGCTGAAAGTAGGAGAACCAGTCATGAATGCGGACAATCAAACAGGTGTGGTCAAAGTATGGAAAAGAGTAGATCACAAATCATACATATCGTCCATACCCTAATTCATGTCTTATATATGACATAAGATGTCTTTACAAAAGCAAAACCCCGACTTACAATTTAATTGCGCCTGACAGCCTTGGCTACAGCCTGTTCATCAATAGCTGTACCAAAATGAAAGATTCATCCTACGGGCTTAGGGGCACGCATACAATGACGAACGGTTTTACTTCTTACATTCTCTGCAGGAGGTTCCCATGAGCAAAGCTCCGCTTCGTATTGCCGTTACCGGCGCCGCCGGCCAAATTGGTTATGCCCTGCTGTTTCGCATTGCCAGTGGTGATATGTTGGGCCCGGATCAGCCCGTCATCCTGCAGTTATTGGAAGTGACCCCCTCGCTACCCGCCCTCAAAGGCGTGACCATGGAACTGGAAGACTGCGCCTTCCCACTCTTGGCCGGCATCGTGCAGACCGATGACCCCATGGTTGCCTTCAAGGATGCAGATATAGCCATGCTGGTCGGCGCGCGCCCGCGCAGTAAAGGCATGGAGCGCAAGGATCTACTGGAAGCCAACGGCGCGATCTTTACCGTACAAGGTCGGGCACTCAATGCCGTTGCTTCGCGCAACGTCAAAGTTTTGGTGGTCGGCAACCCAGCCAATACCAATGCCATGATCGCGATGAACTGCGCCCCCGATCTGCCGCGCGAAAACTTCACCGCCATGTTGCGTCTCGATCACAATCGCGCCATTGCCCAGCTGTCGTTGCACACGGGCAAACCGATTTCAGCAATTGAAAAAGTCTTTGTTTGGGGTAACCACTCTCCCACCATGTATGCCGACCTGCGCTACGCCACCGTAGATGGCGAACCCGTCATCAAGAAGATCGACGAGAACTGGTATCACGACACGTATATCCCGGCGATTGGCAAGCGCGGCGCCGCTGTCATCGAAGCACGCGGCCTCTCGTCCGCTGCATCAGCTGCCAATGCTGCAATTTTTCATATTCAGGATTGGCTGCTCGGTACCAATGGCCGCTGGACCACCATGGGGGTCTGCTCGGATGGCACTTACGGCATCCCCGCTGGCCTGATCTACGGCATGCCGGTTACCACTGAAAATGGCAAATGGACCATCGTGCCGGGTCTGGACATTGATGCCTACAGTCGTGAAAAACTGGATATCGAATCCAGAGAACTGCAAGAAGAACAAGCCGCCGTCAAACACTTATTTCGCTGATACATGAGCAAACCACACCCAGAAGACGTTCTCTACAACGAAGGCAGCAAGCGCTTCCCCGCCCTGGCTGCCTGTGTGCATTACGCCGGCAATGCCAAACTAATAGCCAAGTCCATGGCCCTGCAGTCCGAAATGGGCCCCATCTTCGACATCACCTGTGATTGCGAAGATGGCGCCGCAACCGGTCGCGAACGCGAGCATGCAACGATGGTTGCCGAGCACATCAATGCGCCGGAAAATCGTTTTAACCGCCTCGGCACACGCATTCACGATGTCACCCATCCGCACTGGAGAGATGATCTTGAAATCATTGTCGGGACAGCCGGTGAGCGTCTCGCCTATGTAGTGCTACCCAAGGCGGAGCGCGCTTCAGATGTACGCACGCAAATCGATGAGCTCAATCGGGTGCGCGAACGTCATGGAATTAGTCGCGGCATTCCGGCGCATGTGTTGATCGAAACACATGGCGCGCTGCGTGAAATCTGGGACATCACCGCACTCCCTGAGGTCGAATCCGTCGACTTCGGCATCATGGATTTCATCAGCACCCATCACGGCGCCATTCCGGGTGCAGCCATGGCTTCCCCTGGCCAGTTTGCCCATCCCCTGCTTGTTCGCGCCAAGGCCGAGATTGTTGCTGCAGCACTCGCCAATAGCGTAGTGCCGGCGCACAATGTCACAACTGAAATTCGCGACATGCAAATGGTCGGCGATGACGCCGAGCGCGCCTGTCGTCATTTTGGCTTCCTGCGCATGTGGAGCATTCACCCAAATCAAATCCGACCGATTGTCGAGGCCATGCAACCGGACTACTCAGAGATCGACGCCGCCAGCGCCATCATAGCCGCCGCACAGGATGCAGACTGGGGACCGATCCAGCATGCCGGCAAGCTGCATGACCGCGCCTCATTCCGTTACTACTGGGAATTGCTGCAACGAGCCAATGCCACGGGCATGGAGTTGTCCCAAGCAACCCGGGCACGCTTTTTCAGCGCGCCAGCATCACATTAAGAATTTTTCAAGGAGTCACCATGTTAGAAGCTTACCGCCAACACGTCGCCGAACGCGCAGCCCTCGGCATTCCACCTTTACCACTGACCAAGCAGCAGACTGCCGCGCTGATCGAGCTGCTGAAAAATTCTAGTGGGCAAGACGGCGCAGAGCTGGTTGAGCTATTGACGCACCGCATTCCGGCTGGCGTTGACGATGCCGCTGAATTGAAAGCCAAGTTTCTTGCCGCCGTGGCCAAAGGCGAAGAAAAGAATGGCCTGATTAGCCGCACGCGCGCCACCGAACTGCTGGGCACCATGGTCGGCGGCTACAACGTCAAGCCACTGATCGATCTGCTTGACGACAAGGAAGTTGGTGTAACCGCAGCCAATCAACTCAAGCACACCTTGCTGATGTTTGATTTCTTCCACGACGTGGCCGAGAAAGCCAAGGCTGGCAGCGCCAACGCCAAGAACGTGATGCAATCCTGGGCCGACGCCGAGTGGTTTACTTCGCGCCCGAATCTGGCTGAAAAAATCACCGTGACTGTTTTCAAGGTCAGCGGCGAAACCAATACCGACGATCTCTCCCCTGCTCCCGACGCCTGGAGCCGTCCTGATATTCCGCTGCATGCACTGGCCATGCTCAAGAACCCGCGTGATGGCATTACCCCGGACAATCCAGGCACCATCGGTCCGATGAAGTTTATCGAAGCCTTGAAATCCAAGGGTCACCCTATCGCCTATGTGGGCGACGTGGTCGGCACCGGCTCCTCACGCAAATCCGCAACCAACTCGGTGTTGTGGTGGACTGGCGATGACATCCCTTACGTACCAAACAAGCGCTTCGGCGGCTTCTGCCTCGGCGGCAAGATCGCACCGATCTTCTTCAATACCCAGGAAGATGCCGGCGCACTGCCGATTGAATGCGATGTGAACAACATCAATATGGGCGACGTCATCGACATCTACCCATTCGCCGGCAAGGTTGAGAAAGATGGAAAAGTCGTTTCCACCTTCGCCTACAAGTCTGAAGTATTGCTCGACGAAGTGCGCGCTGGCGGCCGCATCAATCTGATCATCGGCCGCGGCCTCACTACCCGTGCGCGTGAAGCGCTGGGCCTGCCTGCTTCGACATTGTTCCGTCTGCCAAAAGCCCCGGTCGATACTGGCAAGGGCTTTACCCTGGCGCAGAAAATGGTCGGTCGCGCTTGCGGTCTGCCAGAAGGCCAGGGCATACGCCCAGGCACCTACTGCGAACCCCGCATGGCATCAGTCGGTTCGCAAGACACCACTGGCCCAATGACCCGTGATGAGCTGAAGGATCTGGCTTGCCTCGGCTTCTCTGCCGATCTGGTAATGCAATCCTTCTGCCACACCGCGGCTTATCCAAAACTGGTCGACATCAAAACCCATCGCACCCTGCCTAGCTTCATGACGGCGCGTGGCGGCATTGCTTTGCGTCCAGGCGACGGCATCATTCACTCGTGGTTGAACCGCTTCCTGCTGCCTGACACCGTCGGCACCGGTGGTGATTCGCACACACGCTTCCCGATTGGCATCTCCTTCCCCGCAGGGTCCGGGCTGGTGGCATTTGCTGCGGCAACGGGCGTGATGCCGCTGGATATGCCGGAATCCGTTCTTGTTCGCTTCAAGGGCGAAATGCAACCAGGCGTGACCCTGCGCGATCTCGTCAATGCGATTCCGTATTACGCCATCAAGGAAGGTCATCTCACCATCGACAAGAAGGGCAAGAAGAATATTTTCTCCGGCCGCATTCTTGAAATTGAAGGTCTGCCCAAGCTCA
>DATJIB010000243.1:0-6155 GCA_035493575.1 Rhodocyclaceae bacterium
AGCTTGGCGCGTAAGGACAGATTGCCCAGGGAAAATCGTAGTTTCATTGGCTTACTCATTTCTTAAAATCAGCGAGCTGCATCAAGCGCAGCTTGCAAACGCTCAACGCTGATACCCAGGCGGCTGGCCGCTGCCGATAGATCAGGTGGTGGTGGCCCAAGTGCTGCACGCAAGCGTTGCACATCGATGCCCAAGCTAGCGGCGGCTTTATTCAAATCCGGACGGCGTCCGTCAGGACCGCCCTGCCCAGGCCGTGGCATATCACTTTGCGGACCCGATCTCTGGCCCATGCCCATTTGCGGCGGCGGCCCACTTAGGGCAGCAACATCAGACATTCTGTAGTTACCGCGCAAACAGCCAGCGGTATAGGGAAAATCCCAGGTCGCATGGTAGTGATACATCTCAATCCATTTCCCATCCCACATGATTTTGTGAGTATGCCCATGGCACTCATCCAGATCGGCGCTGGTCAACAGCTTGCCGCCATCGCCATAGCGCCCATAGATACCGAAACCATCGATCAGATAACCCACCAGTGAGGAATGCCCATTTGCTTCGCGCTTGGTATCCACACAGCTGCTGACGCTGTGATAGTGATACACCCCGCTCTGCTGGGGATGACCCTGGCAGCTATCCTGGGTTTCGTGAGCGACGGCATCACGTCCAGGCGCATCCAGTGCATTGAACAAGACAGCGCCCGAGAGCAGGTAGCCAATTGCGCCAGGTACACAGCTCGGCTGAGCAGCTAAAGCAGGTATCGCTGGCAACTCAAGAAATACATTCTGTGCATTGATGCGATTCGGATTTCTGTCGTAACGCCATGCATCGCTGCCTGCAGGAATCGGAAAGCTGCCGGTTGGATGCGCAGGCAGGTCGTTGCTGCTGAAGATACGCCGCCCGCGTTGCACGCTGATGTCGAACTTGTAAGGCCAAGTCACGGCACCGGGCACAACCGCCTTGCTGGTGAGGTCAAACGTGCCTTGCTTCTTATTGATCCACGGTCCATCAACCTGAGCGCCGCCGCCCTGTGGATCAACATGGCAAGCCCAGATCCAGCCGGTTTTAGGCGCTTGGGAAATTTTGCCATCGCCGAGCGGCAAGGCCGTCAGGTCATGGCCTAAGACGGCGCTGCTGCAGCACAAGGCAAGGACAAGTAGAGTCAGCCAGGATTTCATATGCATAGCGACAAACAAACAATGTGTCAGCGTAGCAGGAAGTTTAACGCTGCCGGGCAGGACATTTCCTACAAAATATTGCTGGAACGCTGGCTATTACGCCAGTTAATCAGCGACAACAAAACCAGACCGCTACCAATCAGTACAACAGCCGCCAGTTCTATGGCCGCAAGCTGCTCATCCAGCTGCAGGCGCGACGACAATAGAGCCACCACCGGCACGCCGAGAATGGACAGGCTCGCCTGCCAAGCCGGCAGATGCTCCAGTACATATAGCCACAGGAACCAGCAGATGGCATTGCTGACAATACCCAACACTGCCAGGATACCAATGTACCTGCCACTCCATTGCGTGGGCGCTTCGGGAATGGCCAACGCTACAGCGCACAACAGCAAGGCCCCAAACATCATCTGCCAGGCTGTGAAAACCAGCAAGTCAGGGTTTAATTCACTGCGCCATTTCTTGACCAATATCGTGCCCCAGGCCCAGCTGCCGGCTGCAGAGACACCCAGCAAAATCGCCAGCTTGCTGCTATGCAAATCCCAGGGCTCAATGATGAGCACCAGGCCAGTAAGGGTAATTGCCGCAGCCAGCCACTGCCCACCGACAATGCGTTCGCCAATCAAGAGCCGCCCAAGAAAAAGTGTCCAGATCGGCATGGTGTAAATCAGCACAGCAGTCTTACCTGGCCCAGCCTCAACCAGGGTCCATGTCTGCAGAATAAAAAAGATGGCCGTCTGGATTGCCCCGATGATGAGTGTCTTGCTGCCACCCTGCAGACGCAGCGAGCGCCCCATCAAGGGTAAGGCAATAAACAGGCATAGAGCGCCAGCAACCGAGCGTTGCGCGGCAAAGGCAAACGGCGCGACCTCACGCAGTGCGATCTTGGCCAGTATCCAGGTGTAACCCCATGCCAGCGTCAAAAAGAGCAGCGCCGCGACCGCGCGCGGGTTGGAGCTGAAGCGCAAAGTTAGAACCCCGTGTATTCGAGCCTTAACGCAGTGCGCACATTGGAAGTGGTGACGCGCTCGACTTCGGCTTGAGTAATATTGCGCAGATTAGCCAGCACGGCGGCAATGCGCGGCAGCTCACCCGGCTCGTTGCGCCCCTTGTCACCTAGCCATTCGGGCGGGATATCTGGCGAATCAGTTTCCAGCACGATGCTCTCGAGCGGAAGGGTGCGCGCCAGCTCTCGAATACGCAAGGCCCGATCCCAGGTCATGGCACCACCAAAGCCCAGCTTGAAACCGAGCTTGATGAACTCATCGGCCTGCTGACGGCTGCCATTGAAGGCATGGGCAATACCACCGACGACCTTGTATTTGCGCAACTCACGCAGCACTTCGTCGATGGCTTTGCGTACATGCAAGATCACCGGTAACTCTAGATGCTTGGCGATATTCAGTTGTTCAGTGAAGTAAAACAGCTGCTTGGCCCCATCGTATTGCGGCATGAAGTGGTCCAAACCAATTTCACCAATGGCAACCGGCGGCTGCTTGGTATAACTGGCACTGGTCAGCACTTCACGCAGAACTTGCAGGTCATTTTCTTCGGCACGCGCTATGAATAATGGGTGAATGCCATAGGCCGGATAACAACAGGCGTAATCGCGACACAGCGCGCTGACCGCGCCAAAGCTTGCTCGCTCTACCGCAGGAACAACAATGCCCTTGACGCCATGTTTGAGAGCACGGGCGTGGACCGCATCGCGATCCTCATCGAATTCAGCAGCATCCAAGTGACAGTGGCTATCAATCATTTCGATAGTTTAACGCGCTTGGCGTCATCGTAATGAAACAGTAGATGGGTATCGTACGCACCCTATGCTGAATGAATTGAGCTTGGAATCCAACTGGGTGCTTGAACGGACTGACATTGGTCAGGCCGAGATTGCACATCGCACCCTGAAACTGCCAATGACGGTACGCGCTGTCTTGCTGATGGTTGATGGCAAATCGGAAGTGACTCAGCTGCAGCGCAAGATGGTGGGTTTGCCAGATGGCCTGGGCATACTGCAATCCTTGCTCAACAATGGCCTGATTCGTCAGCGTCATTACAGCAGTGATTCGTCTATCCGCGCCTCCAGCCAAGCCTTGGCCAACAGTCAGAAAGCCGCGCAACAAACACTAAGCAGCGTTAGCAATACCAGCAATCACATCAGTCAGATATCGGCTTCAGCTGCTGCGGTGACCGCCGCCGCAGTGGCACGGGCGGCAACGGCGGTTGCCTCCATAGTCGCGCCGGCGCATCCAGCTGAATCGGCTCCGGCTCCTGCAGCTGCGGTGGCGTCAACGCCCGTAGGCAAGCAACGTAAATCCTTGGCATTGGCCCGCATGTATTTACTGGACCAGATGGAACGTAAGTTGGGCGACCGCAGCGATGCAGCACGCAACCTGCTGCGTACGGCAACGACACGCGAAGCCTTGGTCAGCGTATATGCTGACTGCAAGGAAATCTTGATTGAAACGTCCGGCGCAGAACGCACCGAACGGATTGAGCAGGAGTTTTACTCCATGCTGCCCGAGTCCGTCACGGGCTAAGACTCAGGAAACTTCTTCGATCCAGGCGCCTTGGATCGCTTCCAGGATTTTCTCGCCGCAACGACTTTTGTCGTCGTCAAAACCAGGCAAGGCCATGACCCAGGTCATCAGGTCAACGAAGTTGATTTTGGTCGGATCAACGTCGGGATGGGCTTCGGATAGTTCGATGGCGATATCTAAGGTGTCAGTCCACTTCATTCTTATGCTCCTGGGAGCGAGCAAAGCTCGCGAACATTAGTTACACCCTTTTCTTGGAAAAGGGGGCCAGGGGAAAAGGTCACTTCTTCGAGTGTCCTTCCTTGGCACGGTTGATGGTGTATTTAGGAATTTCTACGACCAGCGGAGTCTCATTGAGAATAACCTGGCATGACAGGCGCGAATTCGGCTCCAAGCCCCAGGCCTTGTCCAGCAAGTCATCTTCCAGTTCTTCACTGGGTTCCAGCGCATTAAAACCTTCACGTACGATGACGTGACAGGTGGTACAAGCACACGACTTTTCGCAAGCGTGCTCGATATCAATATCGTTTTCCAGCAAGGCATCGCACAGACTGGTGCCAGCGGCGGCTTCGAGTACTGCGCCATCCGGGCACAGTTCAACGTGAGGCAAAACAATAATTTGGGTCATATTAATTTAGAGATCAAGTTCTTCAAGTTTTTTACCGGCCAGGGCGCGCTTGACGCCCTGATCCATACGGCGTGCCGCGAAATCTTCTGTGACGTGCGAGAGCTTGTGCATGGCATCGTCGACCACACGCCGGTCTTCGCCATTCAATACACCTTCCAAGGCTGCAATCGCTGCGTCGATGTCTTTGCGTTCTGCATCACTGAGTAAATGCGCATCTTCGCGCAAAGCAGAGCGAATGGCTTCGAGCAGGCGCTGGGCATCCACCTGCACCTCTCGCAAAGCACGGCGCTGTACGTCGCCAGCAGCATTCGCAAAGCTGTCCTTGAGCATACCGGCGATTTCATCGTCGGACAAACCATACGATGGTTTGACCTCGATGCGCGCTTCCTTGCCCGTGGTCTGTTCGGCGGCAGAAACCGAGAGCATACCGTCGGCATCGACTTGGAAAGTCACGCGAATACGTGCGGCACCGGCCACCATAGGCGGCATATCGCGCAGTTCAAAACGGGCCAGTGAGCGGCAATCAGCAACCAGCTCGCGTTCGCCTTGCACCACATGGATAGCCATGGCGGTCTGGCCATCTTTGTACGTGGTGAACTCCTGTGCCTTGGCGACTGGAATCGTTGAGTTACGTGGAATCACTTTCTCCACCAAACCGCCCATGGTCTCTAGACCCAAGGACAAGGGAATCACATCGAGCAGCAACCAGTCATCACCCGGCGCACGATTACCGGCAAGTAAATTAGCTTGCGTGGCAGCACCGAGTGCGACAACCTTATCCGGATCGAGATTGTTGAGCGGCTCCTGATTGAAGAAATCGCCAACCGCTTTTTGCACTTGCGGCATACGGGTCGAGCCACCTACCATGACCACACCCTTGACTTCCTCTACGCTCAAGCCCGCATCGCGCAAAGCCTTGCGCGTTGGTGCAATGGTTTTCTGTACCAGCGTCTTGGTGATCTCGGTAAAAATTTCGGTCGTCAGCGTGACATCTACATATTCGCCGCTAGACAGGCGAACCGTGATCGGCGCAGCACCATGCTGAGTCAAATACTCTTTGGCCTCACGCGCCTTGGTGAGCAGCAAACGCGAATCGTGTATCGTCAATGGCGCCAGCTTGGCTTCTTCGATGATCCAGCAGAACACACGTTGATCAAAATCGTCGCCGCCCAACGCCGAATCGCCACCCGTCGCCAGCACTTCAAATACGCCACGCGACAAGCGCAGGATGGAAATATCAAAGGTACCGCCGCCGAGGTCATATACGGCATAGATGCCTTCCGAGCCGTTATCCAGACCGTAGGCAATCGCCGCAGCGGTCGGCTCATTAAGCAGGCGCAATACATTGAGGCCAGCCAATGTGGCCGCGTCCTTGGTAGCCTGGCGCTGTGCGTCGTCAAAGTAAGCGGGTACTGTAATTACTGCACCGATCAACTCACCACCCAGTGATGCCTCAGCGCGCACACGCAGCGACTTGAGGATATCAGCGGACACTTCGACTGGTGATTTAATGCCCTGCACGGTGCGCAGCTTGACCATGCCCTTACCGTCTGTGCCATCAACAAAATCGTAAGGGCTGGACTCGATATGGGCGATGTCCTTGAGGCCGCGCCCCATGAAGCGCTTGGCCGAGATAATCGTGTTCTTGGGGTCTTCGGATTGCTTGGATTGCGCATCGAAACCGACGATGGTGCTGTCAGCCTTGTAACGCACTACTGACGGCAACAGGGAGCGACCCAGTTCGTCCTTGAGAACGACGGTCATGCCGCTGCGCACAGTAGCAACCAGCGAATTGGTAGTGCCCAGGTCGATGCC
>DATJIB010000244.1:0-5001 GCA_035493575.1 Rhodocyclaceae bacterium
TTGTTGCAGTGGCAAGCGCCATTTTTCTTCGAGCATCCTCAGGATCGTGAGCGCGCAGCCATACCTCCATGATGATGTGGGATGCTCGCCAATCACTATGCCCTTCCATTCCCTCAAGCGGCTCGAGCCTGTAAACCGGCATGACGGCACCTCCCTGTTGTAGAGAAATGCTACTCGACCGCACCTGAGAAGGATAGTTAAAGGCGCGCGCCATTGAGGCCTTAAGTCCCGCGCGAGTACGTCCAGGGTCTCTCGTCTGAGAAGGCGAGATTTTTGCGGAGCGGGACAGGCCTTGCGGCGCAGTTATTTCGATGCGTGAAGTCGCAACAATGAGCCGCGGTTTCGCTGGCTTGCTTTTGAGTGCCAACGTCGAGTTGCAACTACGTGCAGCTGAACTTTGCCGGCCTATGGCTAAAGCTTCGGCGAAAATCGCAGCCGATTTATGAGCCTGATTTGACGACCGTTTGCACAGTGCCTCATCACGTTTAGTGACAGCGGTTCGAGGCCTTTGACGAAATTGGTTCCGACTCCCCGGCAATGTTATTTTTCAGGGTTAGGATAATTCCGAAGCACCGTTAGGGAAGCAGTGAACCTGCTCACTCGGGCCTGCATTTCGCGGTGACGGTCATAGTTGCTCCATAATCGATAAGCTGGGTTTGTCGCCAGAACTATGGCGGCCAGATGGGTTTGCTTGAAGGAAAGCAAATTGGTTATTGTTGGAGGCCTGCCCGCGACGGAGGCGGACATCAAACGGGAGAATTGGGAGGCAAGGCAACACTTTCCGTGCAACGATCCTGCGGTAGCGGTTGCGTCGCACAAGGGCGTGCATCCAAAATATAAGTATGAGGCCAATATGCGTTCTGTCCTTTATTCCGCACTCCTAGTTGTTGCGCTTGTGCCGGGAGTTTCGGCCGCCGAAATACGAGTACTAACCATCCCGCTCTTCAATGACGGTATCAGCGATCTTGCCGCGGCTTATACCAAAGAAACAGGCACGGCCGTCATCGTCAAACCAGATGTCATAGGAAAATTGATACCGGAAATCCAAAACGGTACGCCTGCACCCGACGTAATCATTCTTCCAGCAACACTCATGGATACCCTCGAAAAGAATGCCGGCACCAAGGCAGGCACGCGAGTGCCCGTTGGCCGTGTCAACATCGCCCTTGCTGTACATGCGGGCGCTCCCCATCCCGACATCTCGACGCCGGCAAAGTTCATTGCCGCGTTGCGCAGCGCCAAGAATCTCACTTACACGAAGCCGGGGCCGCCGCGTAACAGCATGGAGGCGTCCATCATGGACAGCATGCTCAAGCGGCCGGAATTCGCGGGAGTCCATTCAACCCCTGAGGAAAAAACGTCGGGCATAGGAGGGCTATTGAATGGCGATGGAGACATGGCGCTACAGGGCATACCCGAAATACTCTCCCACAAGGAGGCCGAGGTTGTCGGTCCGCTGCCGGCAGCGCTGGGTGCTTATTATGATGCCGCTGGTGCAGTTTCCGTCAGAGCTACTGACGAAGCAGATGCAAAGGCTTTTCTTCGGTATATCACGCGGCCCGAGGCAGCGTCGGTGTGGAAATCTAAGGGCATAGATCAAATTAAATGATCTATCACGCATGCCACAAGCAGTGAGGATATCGCGCGTCCGAAGTTCCTCACGTTAATGGGGCGCTTCGGATGTCAGTGCGAAAGAGACCACCGAATAGTGCTCATTGACCAGTTTCATAAGGTCGAGTGGTGGGCCCGAAACCTCGGCGCGTCTCCAGCCGATTTCGAACCCAAGCGTTGCATGCGCTGGGTCGGCTGTCTGGCTCTGTCTGTCGAAACGGGCCTTGTACCCCAATGGCGCGATCAGACCTGGAAGGCTTAAGAAGGGAGGAGGCTCGCGGTCGGCCCTGATAACAAGCAGGGCGCGATGTTCGCGCGGGATACGCAAATCAAGCCATTTTAGCGCCCATAACGTGATGACGGCAAACAATGTTGCGGTAACGCCGAGTCCTAGTTGGCCGCCACCAAGGCACAGGCCGATCACCGTCACGACCCAAAGTGTCGCTGCAGTAGTCACGCCGGTGACGAGATCGCCGCGCCTCAGAATGGCACCACCGCCGATGAACCCGACCCCAGTCAGGACGCCAAGCGGCAGGCGCAGGATATCCATGGTGCCAAAGGAACCGGCCACTTTGCCGCCGACAGATAGCAGGATGTTGGCCTGGATCATCGCCACGGAGGCTGCCAAGCCGACCAATATTGTGGTGCGCAAACCGGCGGCGTGGCCTCGCGCACCGCGGTTGAAGCCGATGATCGCGCCTGCGACCATCGTCAGGAAGAGGCGCAGACCTACATCTTCCCAAGTGGGGTGCAAAATCATGGTGATTGGCCGGGAGCTGTGCCGATTGCTTTCGTATAACCGGGCGATTATCCGGTTGAAGACGCCCCACCGCAAGTCTGCATTTCAGGGCGAGCGAAGGCGCAGGTCACAATTGGCCCTCCGGTATAGAGGAGATTACAGATTGAGGGCATCCTAAGCCACGTCGCCGGAACTTCTGCTGGGCAGCGGCGGGCGAGTTGTGCGTTCGAGCTGGCTGAACGCCATCAGGCTCGGTTACCCCGCCTGCACCTCACCGCTCCGATCGACATACCTCCTTACTTCAAGCCCGGCATGGTCGATAAGGCCCACAGCGCTGATGGAGTGGCATTCCTCGAGGAGGCACATGACGCCGCGCTGCGATTCAAATCGATATCGGAAAAACGCTCATACCAACCTGAGCACTGAAAGGTGGAAATGCCGCTGCAAAGCTGCAATCTCGCGCGCTGGAGCGACCTTGTCGTTCTGGGTCAGTATGAATGGGCGAGCACAGCCGAACGCCATCCGCTATCGCTAGCCGAAACTGTAACGATCGATTGTGGCAGACCATTCTCGTCGTTTCGGCCCCGACCGGACGGGGGAAATGCGGCGGGCCTTGTTCGCTTGGGACGGCCGTCGGGAGGCTATTCGCACACTTCACGATGCGCCACCGCTGCTGCGCCAAGCGAAAATGGTGTTGGAGATCGCGACAAATGGTGCAGCATTGGTGGCGCCCGACCTCATGCTCTTTAGAACGCGCTCTTTATAACGCCGCCATCAACTCTTAACGCCGCTCCGGTCGTCGCCGAGGCTAAAGGGCTCGCGATATAAGCGACAAGTGAGGCGACCTCTTCGGGCGTGGCAAAGCGCTTAATCAGAGAAGTTGGACGAATCTTCTGAAAAAACTCCTTTTCGAACTCGCCAAATGACTTGCCCTCGGTCTTTGCCAGCGCGTCTACAAAATCGCTGACGCCACGCGATTTTGTCGGTCCAGGCAGGATACTGTTGACGGTGATTCCAGTCCCGGCAACCGCCTCGGCCAAGCCGCGCGATACGGCCAGTTCAGCGGTCTTTGTCATACCGTAATGGATCATTTCAGCAGGAGTCTGCACAGCGCTTTCACTTGAGATGAAGATAATGCGGCCCCAATTGGCACGTTTCATTGCCGGTAGGAAAAGGCGCGCGAGCCGAATGCCGCTCAACACATTGGTTTCGAAAAACCTCAACCAATCCGAGTCTGAGATCTTTTCAAAGGGTTTTGGTTCGAAAATGCCAAGATTGTTGACCAAGATTTCGACGTCAGGGTGTTGAAAGGCAAGGGCTTCTGCCACAGGCGCTCTGCTCAGATCGCCAACGAATCCTTTCACATCGCCATCGGTCTTCGATTTGATCCTGGCGACAATGTCGTCCACTGGCGCTTGCGAGCGGCCGTTGACAATCACGCTAGCGCCTTCATTGGCAAGCGCCGTCGCGATCGCAAGCCCGATGCCGGCGGTGCTACCGCTCACAAACGCCCGCCTACCCTTGAGATTAAGATCCATGGAAACTTCTCCTGCACGATGTCCGACCTGGCGGTCTTCGCAGCAAGCCGATGGCCTGATTCCGGGGTTTACCAGTTTAAACTTCTCGAGCGATCACATAATGCTCGTTCCGAGGCGACCAACTCATTTCATGAAACAATCCACGCCAAGTATAGCTGCCACATCCGATTATGGGCGGGCGTCAGGGTGCGTATATTCCGAGCCTGTTCGCAGGTAATCTCACGCGTTTGGATATGCGTAAGCTGGGGAAAGGGGTCGCGTCTTGGGAATGGAAAACAAGAGTCGCAAAGAATGTAAGGCGAAGCGACCCGATTTAAGGGGTTTCATCGGAAACATGGTTATATGTTGAAAATGGCGAGTTCTGCCTTGGCCTCCGAATTTCCGTCCGAGCTGGGCGGCTTTCTATATGCATCGATCGATGAGGGGGGAGGAAAGTTGCTCAGCGTTCTTTCGATGCTGGCGCGGTTGGACCTCGATCCCTGGCAAGAGGCCGCCAGTTTGGCCCGGATGCCCCGTGAAAACGCAATCCAGAGGTTGGCCGTATTGATCGCCGCACTACCTGGTGGACCATCGACGCGCCAAGATAGCAACGCCGTTGCATCTCGCTTGATCAAGCTACTACCGCACGGCGATAGTTCCAATTCCGCACTGCGCGAGGTACTGCCAGGGTTCGACGCGCTGAGCAATCTGCGCGCCTTCATGTATGTTGTCATTCTCAACCTACTCTTCTTGGCTATCGCTTTCGGTACCCAATATCTCTTGGCAACTGATCAATCACCGGGGCAGCCAGACCATGCTCATTTGTCGGTTGCCAATGGTGCTACTCCAAAAGCGCCACCGCTCACAAAGTGATAGCGCGACCTTTTACGCTGAGGCCCTTCCCTAAACGTGCGACATTGCAACCACCGAGAAGCACTAAGAAGTGTGCACCGACGCACGCCCATGGCGAAAGAATGCATACCCGGGAAATGCCTATCGCGGCGGCTACCGGCGCCTAGAACAAAATCTAACCGGTTTCAATGATCGAACATCTTGAAGACTAGATGCCCGCATCCATACCAGGGGGGCTTTCAAATTATTGAGGAAATCAAAATAAGCGTGCCTGGTTGGAAG
>DATJIB010000245.1:0-2720 GCA_035493575.1 Rhodocyclaceae bacterium
GGGCTGCGCAATCATGGCGAAGTGTTCCCCATGGAGTTTGGCGTCAGCGAAATCCGCCTCATTGATCAACATTTGTTTGTCGCCATCCTGCGTGACATCACCGAGCGCAAGCAGGTTGAGAAGCGTTTGCGTGATAACGCCGAGCGCCTTGAAGCCTACCGCGATCATCAGGAGCGCGAACATGCCCTGACGCGCGAAATCATCGAACGGCAGATGGCACGTCCAGGCCTGAGCGATCCGCATGTGCATCACTGGGTCGCGCCGGCCCAGGACTTCAGTGGCGATATCGTGGCGTCTGCGCGTGCGAACGACGGCCGCTTGTTTGCCATGCTGGCGGATGGTTGTGGCCATGGCCTGGCACCTGCGATTAGCGTGATGCCGGTACTGACCATGTTCTATAGCTTGGTTGAGGCCGACACCTCGCCCGATCTGGCCCACATCGTTGATGAGCTGAATAGGCAGTTAGTCGCGACATTGCCTGGTGGCCGTTTCGTGGCGGGCGCAATGCTGTGCATTGATGAGTCAAAGCAGACCGCCGACATCTGGGTGGGCGGCATTCCTATGCTGTTCTGGCTGGGCGCGAATGGCAAGCTCAAGCAGTCCTTTGCGTCATCGCACCTGTCCTTGGGAATTATCGATAGCGATGCAGACTTGCTCAGTATGGAGCGCGTCAATTGGCAGGTGGGCGATCGCTTCGTGGCCTGTTCCGATGGTTTACTCGAAAGCCCGGTTGCAGGGGGGGAGGCTTTTGGCGTCGAGCGCTTCGTCGCCATTCTTGAGTCCTGCCCGCCCGGTACGGATTTACTCTCTCATGTGCGGGCTGAACTGGTGCCTTATATTGGCGCAAGCGCCCCCAGTGATGACATTTCTCTATTAGTGGTAGAGTGCGGGCCTTAAAACCGGCATATTTTTTGCAACATTGCAGCCATGGCAAAACACCTTCCATTTCCTGTACAAAAGATGCTCAGCGTCCTCGTGATCGATGAATCACAAGGTCGCGCGGCCGAGATTTGTGCGGGCCTGGCGGTAGCCGGCTATCAGGTTGCTGCGCTGGTCCCGGATACGCTGGACCTCTCGGATCAGGTGCAACGCCTGAGTCCAGACGTCATCCTGATCCAGACCGAGTCGCCATCACGTGACACGCTGGAGCATTTGGCGGTGTTGGGGCGCAATATGCCGCGCCCAGTATTGATGTTCGCCAAAGACAGCGATAGCTCCATCATTCGTGAAGCCATGCGCGCCGGCGTTTCAGCCTATGTGGTCGATGGCTTGCACGCGGATCGCATTCAGCCCCTGGTCGAAGTGGCGATGGCGCGCTTTGAAGAGTATCGCGAACTCAAGCGGGAGAGGGATGAGGCCACGCGCAAGCTGACCGACCGCATCACGGTGGATAGAGCCAAGGGCGTGCTGATGAAGGCACGTGGGCTCGACGAAGACGGCGCCTATAATGCGCTGCGCAAATTGGCCATGGATCGTGGCCAACCGCTCCAGGATGTGGCCAGCGATGTCTTGGCCATGGCCAAAATTCTGCTTTAAGGCCCAGGCCCCCTCCCGATTTTCTCCCCATTGCGGTGCGCTTGCACCGATATATTGCACGTCAGGCGTGCGTAAAGTTGGGCCTACCCGGGTGCTGGTAATAGCCCTTTATTCCAGTCAATCGCCCTCATAGCAATCATCTCGAACGAAAAAGCCTCAGCTGGCATGACGCTTGCTGAATAGGTGTCATGCAACAGATCAACGGCGATCTGGTGCGATCAGCGGACAACGGCGTCCAAGTGCTCATCCCAAAGTGTTTTCGGGAAGTTCACTTGTGACGCCGTCTTTTTTTGCGCGAAAGAAACACATGGAGGATTCATTGATGGAAGACGAGAAGAAGAATGGCACTAGCCGAGGCGACTCAAACTTTAGCCGCCGCGACTTTATCAAGACAACCGCAATGGCTAGCGCCGGTGTCAGTCTGATGGGGCTCGTCCCGGCAGGTGTGCGCTCGGCAGCATGGGCCGCAGGTTCAGACGCACCGGAAAAGAAAGAAGTCCGTATCGGCTTCATCCCGCTGACCGACTGTTCTTCCGTCGTGATGGCGGCCGTACAGAAGTTCGACGAAAAGTACGGCATCAAGATTATCCCTACCAAGGAAGCCTCATGGGCCAGCGTGCGCGACAAGCTGGTCAATGGTGAGCTCGACGCTGCCCACGTTCTGTATGGCCTGATCTACGGCGTACAGATGGGCATCGGTGGTCCCAAGAAAGACATGAGCGTGCTCATGAACCTGAACAACAATGGCCAAGCCATCACCCTGGCAAAGTCACTGCACGACAAGGGTGTTAGCGATGGGGCCAGCTTGGCCAAGTTGGTCGCCAAGAAGGAAAAGGAATACACCTTCGCGCAGACTTTCCCGACCGGCACCCACGCCATGTGGTTGAACTACTGGCTAGCCGCCAACGGCATTGACCCAATGAAGGACGTCAAGACCATCACCGTGCCGCCACCACAAATGGTTGCCAATATGCGCGTCGGCAATATGGACGGATACTGCGTGGGCGAGCCCTGGAACAACCGCGCCATCATCGATGGCATCGGCTTCACCGCGACCACCACACAGGATATCTGGACCGATCACCCGGAAAAAGTATTGGGCACCTCGGCTGAATGGGTTGCCAAATATCCAAACACCGCTCGCGCCATGACCGCTGCAATTCTTGAAGCCGGTCGCTGGATTG
>DATJIB010000246.1:0-9400 GCA_035493575.1 Rhodocyclaceae bacterium
CATGTATCTCAGAGCTGAAGTTTCCAGTGTAGGTAACGGTATGTTCCTCATACATACCTTGGATCGTACAAACTCCCTTTTGAGCCGTAATTTGTGGTTTGCACTGCTTCTCAAACCACAGACCATCTTTGAATCCAGGACGGTCGGTGCACGCTAAGGTTTTAAGTTCAACTGGTGGTTTTTTGCCACGACGCATAATGGAAACTGTTTCCCATAACCCAGTGAGCGTTGGGTCAATCATTGTAGATTCGTGGTTTTTTTCGTTAGTAGGGTTTCGATTTTCATGTTCTTGGGCACCGGTTAGGCAGGGGGCCCCGAGGATTGCAATCAATGCAATACATGCCAAATGTTTAATTTTACGAGCCGCAGTGTGAACGGAAGGGCGGTATTCATGCGTAACTTTGGGTGAAAGCATATTTTTCTGATTTCTAGCAAAAAAAGCAGGTCTTGCGCTCCAAGAGTGGCCTCCCTTATAGCCTTAAAAAGGTGCCGATATTGGATATGACTATATGCGTATCTGAAACAAAAAATCCAGCCGCAGCTGGATTTTTTGTTTTGGCCTGTCGAAGGCTAGAAAGAAGGGCTCAGCCCCGAGTATTCGATTGAGTCGAAAACTCAGCCAGCTCCACGCGAGGCTCCGGCTTCCAGCCTTTTTTGCGGTGTTCGGCGATCACATTGGTGAAAATGCCGCCGCGGACGTAGAACTTGGCGGTCAGGCGCATAAAGCGGGGTTTTGTGGCTTTGACCAGGTCGTCAAGAATGCGATTGGTCACATCTTCGTGAAAATGGCCTTCTTCGCGGAAGCTCCAAGTGTAAAGCTTAAGGCTTTTGAGCTCTACGCAGAGCTTGTCGGCGATGTAATCCAGGGTCAGAACGGCAAAGTCAGGCTGCCCGGTTTTTGGACAAAGGCATGTAAATTCAGGGATTTCCATGTGAATCTGGTAGTCGCGGTGGGCGGCCGGGTTAGGAAATGTCTCTAGAACTTTGGCGGGTTTGGTTGTCATAAAAATCCTGTCAGGAAAACTGAAACGTCTTAGGCGGTGTCTGGGAATGGTTACGATTATAATGCACAGCACTCTCGCCCCCAGCCGGTGGGCGGCGGCCTAGGCCGCAAGCAGTATTCGTGCTCTGGGTTTTGACATTGTTTCAACGATGTTGCTGCCCTGGAGCGCTCGTTATGACTCATCAATCTTTTCGAACTTTGCCGTGCGTCTAACCAAACTAAAACTTTCCGGCTTTAAATCTTTCGTTGATCCAACCACCATTCTCTTCCCGGGCCAATTGGCCGGGGTGGTGGGCCCTAATGGCTGCGGCAAGTCGAACGTTATCGACGCCGTGCGCTGGGTGCTGGGTGAGTCCAAGGCTTCTGAACCCCGTGGCGAGTCGATCCAGGACGTCATCTTCAAGGGCTCTGGCACGCGTAAGGAAGTCAGCCGTTGCAGCGTTGAATTGTTCTTTGATAACGCGGATGGCAAAGCATCCGGCCAATGGTCGCAATACGCTGAAATTACTGTGCGTCGTGTGCTCGACCGCGAAGGCAACTCCAATTACTTCATCAATAACCTGAACGTCCGTCGTCGTGACGTGATCGATCTGTTCCTGGGTACCGGTTTGGGGCCACGTTCCTACGCCATCATCGGCCAGGGCATGATCTCGCGGATTATCGAAGCCAAGCCGGAAGATCTGCGTGGCTTTCTGGAAGAGGCCGCCGGCGTTACCCGCTACAAAGAGCGCCGCCGCGAGACCGAAAACCGTCTTGAAGATGCGCGCGAAAATCTGGCCCGTGTCGATGACATCCGCGGCGAACTGGATAACCAGATCGTGCGTCTGGAAAGCCAGGCAGAAGTGGCGCGTAATTACCGCGACCTGCAGGCCCAATTGGTTGGCCGTCAGAATCTGCTTTGGTACAAGAAGCGTGTTGATGCCAAGCGTGATGCCGAGAAGGTACACCTTGAAGTCGAGCAGGCCATCACCCGCGTTGAAGGCGAAACCGCCCAGCTGCGTGAAGTTGAAGCTCGCGTTGAACATGCGCGCGAAGCCCACTTCACCGCGTCCGATACTTTGCATGCGGCGCAAGCCGAGATGTATGCGGCCAAGTCTGAAGTCGAAAAACTTGAGTCCGATATCGGCCATGTGCGCGACAAGCATCAGCGCCTGGAAACTCGTATTGCCCAGCTGACAGTTGAAGATACGCATTGGCGTGAGCAACAGGGCGAGTTGGCGCGTGAAGCCGAGCGCTGGACCGCGCTCCAAGGCAACGCCGGTGTGCGTGCCGAAGCCGCCACTGCACGCCATGAAGAAGCCGCTGAGCGTATGCCTCAGCTGGAAGACGCATTGCAAAATGCTGGCGGCCAAGTCACCGATGCGCGCCGTGTCCTGGCTGAGGCCGAGCAAGCCCTCAAGCTGGCTGATGCAGAGCGTAGCCATGCCGGCCGTACGCTGGATAGTTTGAGTGAACGCAAGGCGCGTCTTGAGCAAGAAAAGAGTGCACTGCCGCAACCGGATCTGGTGCAACTTGAAATTGCCCAGAGCCGTGCAGCTGAAGCCGAAGAGCTTCTAGAAACGCAGCAAGCGCAAGTTGCCGAACTACAAAACAATCTGCCTGAATATGAAGCGCAGGTTCGCCAGGCGCGTGAGCGTCTGCAAGCCGCGCATCGCCAGCTGACCGAAACACGTGCGCGTTGCAGCGCTCTTGAGCAACTGCAGGCGCGCGTCAAGCAAAGCGGCGAGATCGGCACCTGGCTGGAAGAACGTGGCCTGGATGGCGTGCCGCTGCTGTGGCAATCGATCCAGGTTGAGTCCGGTTGGGAAACCGCGGTTGAGGCCGTATTGCGTGAGCGTTTGTCGGCGCGCTTTGCCGATGCCTCACAAGCCCGCGCCTCACTGACCACGCCGCCGCCCATTACAGTGGCTTTGGCGCGTGGCGGTGTAAGCGGCGCGCCAAGCGTGGTCAGCAACTCACTACGCGGCAAGGTCAAGTGCAGTGATGCGCGCTGGGATGCGGTGCTGGATGAATGGTTGGGCGCGGTGCAGATCGCTGATGATCTGGAAGCGCATCTGGCCATGCCAGGCATCTGGGTCAATCGTGCCGGCCATGTGTCTACGCCGAATGGTCTGGTGCTGTATGTGCCGGATGCCCGTACCCACGGTGTGATCGAGCGCCAACGCGAAATTGAAGAACTCAACGGCCAGATGGGTGCGTTTGCGGAAGCCGAAGAGTTGGCTCGCGAAGCACAGCAAGAAGCCGAGCAGGTCGTAAATAATACGCAGTTGGCGCTCTCCACTGGCCGCCGTACCGTTCAGGAAGCGCAGCAGCGTTTGCATGCCGCGCAAGTTGAGTCGCTCAAGCTGACCCAACAACAAGCCCGTTATGAAGAACGTGTTGGCCAGATCGACCACGATCTTGGCGAGATCAACCGTGCTGAAGAAAACGAGCGCGCCAGCCAGATGCGTTCCGACGAGCAGCTGGGCCTGTACCGCGAACAGCTGGATACCTTGCGTGCCCGTGTGGACGAAGCGACCGACGCACAGCGCAAGGCCGAAACCTCGCTGCGCGAAGCCCGTGCGCTGGAGCAACAACTCGCGCGCGAAGCCCAGGAAGCGCAGTTTTCTGAACGCGAATGTGCCGGCAAGCTGGCCGACAATGCGCGCGCAACTGAAACCGCCACACGTCAGTTAGAGCGCATCATCAACGAGCTGGAAGATGCACGCACCGAACTGGCAACGCTAAGCGAATCGATTCTTGGCGAGCAATTGCAGATTGCATTGCAGACCCGCACGGACAAAGAAAACGCACTCGCGGAGCATCGCAATAATCTGGAAAGTGCTGCCACAGAGCTGCGCACGCTGGACGAAACGCGTCTGCGTCTCGAGCAAAGTGTGCTGCCGCTGCGCGAGCGCATCAATGAGCTGCGCCTCAAGCAACAAGCTGCGCAACTCAACGAAGAACAGTTCAGCCAGCGTCTGCTCGAAGCCAATGTCTCAGCCGAGGATGAGCAGGCATTGGCCGCGCTGCTCACCCCAGGTCTACGCGACAGCCAACTGCAGAGCGACATTACGCGTCTGGGTCAGGAAATCGAGGCACTCGGTTCGGTCAATCTGGCGGCACTGGAAGAACTCACCAGCGCGCGCGAACGCAAGACTTATCTGGATGAGCAGTCGACTGACTTGGCCGATGCCATCAACACGCTGGAAGATGCCATCCGCCGTATTGACCGCGAAACCCGCGAGCAATTGCAGATGACCTACGACACCGTGAATCGTCACTTCGGCGAGCTGTTCCCAAGTCTGTTTGGTGGTGGTGAAGCCAAGCTGCTGCTCACTGGTGACTAGATTCTCGATGCCGGCATCCAGATCATGGCGCAGCCACCGGGCAAGAAGAATTCGACCATCCATCTGCTGTCTGGTGGTGAAAAGGCCCTGACTGCGATTGCGCTGGTTTTCGCCATGTTCCAACTCAACCCGGCACCGTTCTGTATGCTCGACGAGGTCGATGCACCGCTGGATGATTCGAATACCGAACGCTTCGCCAATCTGGTGAAGAAGATGTCCACGCAAACCCAGTTCATTTTCATTTCGCACAACAAGATCGCCATGGAAATGGCGACCCAGTTGATTGGCGTGACCATGCAGGAACGCGGCGTCTCGCGTGTGGTCGAAGTGGATATGGAAGAAGCATTGCGTTTGGCAGATGAACAGCTTGCCGTTTAATCAAGGCGTCAAGAACAGAAAAGGTCAGAGATGAGTGATCTGCAATTAAGTCTGTTGGGTATGGGCGCGGTGCTGGTCATCGTCGTTTGGGCATACAACAAACTGCAGGAAAGAAAGTATCGCAAGGCCGCGGAGAAGGTCTTCCGTGGTGAGCAAGCTGATGTGCTGGCTCCCGAAGCAAGCAGCGAAGTGCAATTCGAGTCCCAGGCAGCACCACATATTCCAGCCCCGGCTGAGCGGATTGAGCGCATGGAGCCAGTGTGGGAATCGTCGCCAGACGAGGCGATCGAAGAAGAACCGCTTACCGCTGAACCTGTGTGGACGCCTGCAGCAGAGCCTGTCATCGCTGAGACCTATATTCCGCCCGTCGAGACTCCAAAGGTCGCGTCACGTGAGCCGGTTAGCGCGCATGCGCCTGCAGTGGCACCACATAGCGATTGGTGCGACAGCAGCATTGATGCAATTGCGCGTTTGCAATTTGCCGCAGGCATCAACACCGATGATTTGCGTCAGGCCCAGGCCACCATGCAAGGGCAGCAGCGCGTGCACCTGCGCGTGTTCGTGCAAGACGAGCGTGGTGTCTGGAAAACGCTGGCTGAAGCCAGTGCGCCGCAATATCAGCATGTCTGGTTTGCCCTGCAGCTGGTGGATAGGCGTGGCGCAGTCAGCAATCATGATTTCGAGGCCTTGCGCAGTGGCTTGCAGGCCTTATGTTCGCTACGTGGCGGCGAAATGCAGTTCCCCGATCTGGCTGCACTGGTTGAGCAGTCGGCGGCGCTGGATGAGTTTTGCGCCCAGCTGGATCTGCAGCTGGCCTTGAATGTTCTCGACGCCGGCAACGGTGCTTTTGCCGGTACCAAGGTGCGTGGTCTGGCCGAAGCTGCCGGCATGAAACTGGCGGCCAATGGCGAGTTCCAGGCGCATGACGATGATGGCAATTTCCTGTTCGCCCTGGCAAATATGGGTGAAACCTTTGATGCGCAGACCCTGCGCAATATCCAGACGCACGGTCTCACCTTTTTCCTGGATGTGCCGCATGTGCGGGATGGCGGCTATGCCTTTGAACGCATGCTCAGCACCGCTCGCCAATTTACTTCGGCACTCGATGCCAGCCTCGTGAACGCCCAGCGCGCAAGCGTTTCAGACACCATGGTGGATAGCATCCGCAAGAAGATTTTCGAGATCCACGAGCAAATGGTGATCGCCGGGATTCCGGCTGGAGGAGTGCGCGCTCTGCGCCTCTTTTCATAAGGAAATCGTTTCAGTGCTTTTGAAAAGTTTAGTTTCCGCATCTCAGCGGGGGTTACAAGGGGGCTTGCCCCCTTGTTTTATTTTCTGATGGATGTTGCTGCACGCGCTGCGTGGTTGCGGGCCGAACTAGCACGCCATAACCACGCCTACTATGTGCTCGATAAGCCGAGCATTCCCGATGCTGATTACGACGCCTTGTTTCGCGAGCTGCAAGGCATAGAAGACGCGCATCCCGAATTATTGACCGCAGACTCACCGACGCAACGCGTCGGTGGCAAGCCACTACCTGAGTTTCCATCCGTGCGGCATATGGTGCCGATGCTGTCGATTCGGACTGAGACCGATACGGAAGCCAGTGGCGCAATTGCTTTTGACGGGCGGGTGCGCCGTGAGCTCGACTTGAGCGATAGCGCGCCACCGATTGAATATGCGGCTGAGCTCAAGTTCGATGGTCTGGCTATCAGCCTGCGTTACGAAAATGGAGTGCTGGTCCAGGCCGCGACACGGGGTGATGGTGAAACCGGCGAAGAGGTGACTCAGAATGTGCGCACCATACGCCAGATTCCATTGCGACTGCACGGCGATAATCCGCCACCGGTTCTGGAAGTGCGCGGTGAGGCCTATATGAGCCGCCCTGACTTCGAGCGCTACAACGAGAAGCAGCGCGAGAAGGGCCTGGCAACGCTGGTCAATCCGCGCAATGGCGCCGCAGGGACCATTCGCCAACTAGACCCTAAGTTGTCGGCGCAACGGCCATTGTCTTTCTTCGCCTATGGCCTGGGTGAAGTGCAAGGCTGGCAGGTGCCTGCCACACATAGTGGCGTGCTTGATCAACTGGCTGAGTTGGGCTTGCCGGTATGCGAGCATCGAACCGTGGCGCAAGGCGCTGAAGGCTTGATTGCCTTTCACGCCAAGATTCGCGAGTTGCGCGATCAGCTGCCTTTCGATATCGATGGCGTGGTCTACAAAGTCAATTCAATTTCGTTGCAGCAGACGCTGGGCTTCCGCACGCGCGAGCCGCGCTGGGCTGTGGCCCACAAGTATCCGGCCGAAGAAGCGACAACGATTGTTGAAGCGATTGAAGTGCAGGTGGGTCGCACCGGTGCGATTACGCCGGTGGCTCGACTAACGCCGGTTTTCGTGGGCGGTGTGACGGTCACAAATGCGACACTGCACAACGAAGACGAAGCGCGCCGCAAGGATGTGCGTATCGGCGATACGGTGATTGTGCGCAGGGCAGGGGATGTGATTCCAGAAGTCGTATCGGTTGTCGCTGAAAAGCGCCCGATGAAAGACCTGATCGGCGACGAGCCTCTGTATGCCGCCTATACAAGTCCAAGCCAATGCCCAGCTTGCGGATCTGCGGTAGAGCGGCCTGAAGGCGAGGCCGTCGCGCGTTGTACTGGTGGCTTGTTCTGTCCGGCTCAGCGCAAGCAGGCGATTCTGCATTTCGCGTCACGCCGCGCCATGGATATTGAAGGCCTCGGTGACAAGCTGGTTGATCAGATGGTTGATAACGCGATTTTGCGTACGCCAGCGGATCTTTATCGCCTTGGCGTGCTGGCTATAGCCAACCTGGAGCGCATGGCCGAAAAATCGGCGGCTAATCTGCTTGAGGCTATAGGAAAAAGCCGACATACAAGCTTAATGCGCTTCATCTATGCTCTCGGCATCCGCAATGTAGGCGAGGCAACGGCCCGGGATTTGGCCAATCACTTTGGCAATCTGGATGCATTCATGCAGGCGGATGAAGTGGCATTGCAGGAAGTACCGGACGTTGGCCCGATTGTGGCTGCATCGATACGGCACTTTCTGGATCAGCCGCACAATGTTGAGGTCATCGAACAATTACGTGCGGCCGGGGTCACCTGGCCGGAGGGGGAACCCGTTAAGCGTGAGAACTTGCCGTTTGGCGGCAAGACTTTTGTTCTGACCGGGACATTGCCAACCCTATCGCGCGATGAAGCCAAAGCCATGATCGAAGCCCAAGGCGGCAAGGTCAGCGGTTCTGTATCGAAAAAAACGGATTACGTAGTGGCCGGAGCCGAAGCCGGTTCCAAGCTGGAAAAGGCCACTGAGCTCGGCATCCTTGTACTTAATGAGTCACAACTTCTGGAGTTGTTGCAAACATGAAACCTGTACGCAAGGCTGTATTCCCGGTGGCTGGTTTGGGCACGCGCTTCTTGCCGGCGACCAAGGCTAGCCCTAAAGAAATGATGCCCGTGGTCGACAAGCCGCTGATTCAATATGCAGTCGAAGAGGCAATAGCCGCGGGTATTACCGATCTGGTGTTTGTCACCGGCCGTAGCAAGCGCGCCATCGAAGATCACTTTGACAAGGCCACCGAGCTGGAAGCTGAGCTCGAGCGCAAGCAAAAATTTGATCTACTTGAAGTGGTGCGCAATATTCTGCCTAGCCATGTCAATTGTATCTACATTCGCCAGGCCGAGCCTTTGGGTCTGGGGCATGCAGTGCTGTGCGCCAAGCCAGTGATCGGCGATGAACCGTTTGCGGTGTTGCTCGCCGATGACCTGCTGGATGGCGATGTGCCTATTACCAAGCAGATGGTGGATAAATATGAGTACTACCGTTGCTCGGTGCTCGGTGTGCAGGATGTGCCGCGTGAAGATACTTGCAGCTACGGTATTGTCGCAGCGCGCCCTCTGGCTGATCGACTAGAAGCCATGTCGGCGATTGTGGAGAAGCCAAAGCCTGAAGATGCGCCGTCCACACTGGCCGTTGTGGGCCGCTATGTGCTGACGCCGCGTATTTTCTACCATCTGGAAAATGCCAAGCCGGGTGCCGGTGGAGAAATCCAGCTGACCGATGGTATTGCTGCGCTGCTCAGCGAAGAGCAGGTTTTGGCTTATCGCTACGAAGGTGTACGTTACGATTGCGGTTCCAAGGAAGGATATCTGCAGGCCACCGTTGAACTCGGCCTCAAGCATCCTCAAGTTGGCGAAATCTTTGCCAAATACCTCGCCAATCGTAAATAACAAGGCAGTACATGAGTCCTCAGGAAGCCCAGCAAATTCTTGCCACTGCCGATTTGATTTGCTCGGCTGAGACGGTCCACAGTGCGGTCAAGCGCCTTGCCGCTGAGATTACAACTGCGCTGGCGGACCGCAATCCATTGGTTGTTTCCGTGATGGGCGGGGCTGTGATTTTCAGTGGTCAGTTATTGCCAATGCTGAATTTTCCTCTTGAGTTCGATTATGTCCATGCCACCCGCTACGGTGCCGAGACATCTGGCGGGGCGTTGCAGTGGGTGGTAGAGCCACGCACCCAGGTCAAAGGGAGAGTGGTTCTTTTGCTGGACGACATTCTTGATGAAGGCATCACGCTCGCTGCAATTCGCCAGCATCTGCTGGATGCAGGTGCTGCGGAATGCATTACCGCAGTCTTTGCCGACAAAGAGATTGGTAAAGACAAACCATTG
>DATJIB010000247.1:0-4222 GCA_035493575.1 Rhodocyclaceae bacterium
CATTATTGATTTGCTCGGCGCTGCTAACAACTTGGTCGGCTCCGACATCAATTTCTGTAACCAAATCTCTGAGCGATAGGACCATAACTCGAAGCGTATCAAGCATACTTCCTGCCGGTGGCTTGCCGACATCCGCGGTTAAATCACCATCGGCAATTTTTTGCATGATTGCCATAGCTGCCGCCGGCTCTCCACCTAATTGACGCAAGATGCTTGAGTTGATCAACCAGCCCATAAAAAGCAGTACAAGCAAGAGTGCTGCGGATATGCCCCCCGATAGCATGGCACCTTGCCAGAATTCCTTATCCACATCGTCGATGTAAATCCCGGTGCCGATTGCCCATCCCCATGGCTGGAACATGGCGGTGTATGAGAGCTTGGGCTCTTCCTTTTGTTGCCCTGCCTTGGTGAACCAGTAATTCACAAAGCCCCCACCTTGCTGTGCTACCGCTAGCATTTCACGGACGATTGGCTTCCCCTTGGAATCAAGTTGATCCATTTTGTTCGTGCCTTCGAGTTCTGCTTTGCTCCCGTGTAGTACGTAAACGCCCTGAGTATCGAATGCAAAAAAATACTCTGTCCCGTTGTAGCGCAATTTTCGAAGACTATCCTTTGTCGAATTTTTGGCTTCATCGTCAGAAAACTTACCCGCTACCGCCAAGGCATGATTGCGTTCAGCAATGCCGATCGCCACCTGAACCAGATTCTGTATTTTTACCCTGCGGTCGTTCAGCATGGTTTCTTTGAGTTGAATCAGGCCTGAGATACTTAGCCCTATCAAGCCGAGAAGGGTAATCAGGATAAGAATATGAAGTCGAGTCGCAACCCGAAACTTTTGAAAGGCCAGCATTTTTACCTCCCCACAAGGTTATCCCCGATTTACTGTCGCCGCAGTTCTAGGAATCTATGGGTAGGCTAGGCTTTACGTAGGAGATTCAATCTGATCTAGATCAAACTTTCGATGGTCGTTTTGGAGAATCAAATCGAAACCAAAAATTTTTGAAAATAGATGGCCGCTGACTTAAACGGGCTTGATAGGGGAGAACGTAGGCAGATAGCTGTTTTCGCGGCGAAGTAAACGCATTGTTGCACTAGTGTCAGGCGGGCTGCCTTTGCGCGTCTTGCAGCCACAGATTCAGTGCTTCAGCCGCCAGCGGGCGGCTGAACAGATAACCCTGGCCAGCTTCACAGCCTAAGCGTTGCAGTATCGCGAGCTGATCTGCGGTCTCTACGCCTTCGGCAATGATGGCCAAGCCCAGTGTGCGGCTCAAGCCTATGATGGCTTCGACTATGGCAATGTCATTGTTGTCGCTCGGCATATCGCGGACGAAAGATTGATCGATCTTAAGGCGGTCGATCGGCAGGGTCTTGAGCACGCTTAAAGATGAATAGCCGGTACCAAAGTCGTCAATGGCGATGCTGACGCCGAGCGCCTTGATTTCGTTCAGCAGGCGGGGGCTGGTCTCGACCAGCTGCAGGGTGCTTTCGGTGAGCTCCAGTTCCAACCGGTCGGGTGGGAAGCCGGTTTCATTCAGCGTCGCTCGCAGTGAGTCGATAAAGCGCGTATCCACCAACTGTCGCGCCGACACATTCACAGACAAACGCATTTGCGCTGGGTAGGCATCGATCCAGGGCTTGCATTCAGCACAGGCGGCCCGCAAGACCCAGCGCCCAATGTGTTCAATCAAGCCACTACTTTCAGCAATCGGAATGAAGCGCATCGGCGGGATCAATCCATCGGTCGGGTGTTGCCAGCGTATCAGTGCCTCTACACCGGTCATTTCACCGGTCGCCAGATTGACCTGAGGCTGATAGTGAACGCGCAGATGATTGTGCTCTAAGGCGCGCTTCAAGCCCTGTTCAACACTATGTACTTCATTGGCCCGCACACTCATATCGGCAGTGTGGAAACAGTAACGGTTCTTGCCTTGCTCCTTGGCAACATACACGGCCGTATCAGCAGCCTTGAGCAAGCTATGCCGGTCTCCGCCATCATCCGGTGCGCATGAGATACCGATACTCGCCGAGATGGTCAGGCGTTCGCCATTCAGCTCAGTGGGCTCGGCCAGTGCATAGAGCAGTTTCTGGGCAATATTGGAGACGTATTCGCGGTCAATAATGTTGTGCACGATGACGGCGAATTCATCACTACCGATACGGGCCACCATATCGCCACCGCGCAAAGCAACACGAATCCGTTCTGCCAGGAGTACCAGTAGCGCATCGCCAAATGCGTGGCCTAGGCTATCGTTGATGACCTTGAACGAGTCGAGGTCAAGCAAGAGCACCGCACACGCGGGAACACTGCTCTGGGCTGGGTTCAGCGCCTGATCGAGCATGTCGTTAAACAGCAGACGATTCGGTAAGCCAGTCAGTGCATCATGGCGAGTCAGATGATCAAACTCGCTGACGGTTTTGTGCAATCGCTCGGATAAAGACTGTTCGCGAGTGATGTCGCGGACCACGCCGACTACGCGCACCGGACTGGAGAAACTTTCTTCCGGCATGCGCTGGACATGCATGTCGATCCAGCGCAGGGAGCCATCTGGATGATTGAAGCGACAGACCAAAGCATAGCTGGTGTCGCGCTTGAGCAAACGGTTTTTGAGGCCTGCAAGTTCGCCGCGATCATCCGGATGAATGTAGCCGGTCAGCTGCAGCCAGTCCGTTTTCAGTGGTACGTTGCGACCCATCAAGAGCTCACCGACTTTGCTGTCGGCAATTAACTCATTGTTGTCGAGTCGCCAGTCAAACACGCCCAGATCGGCCGCATTCAACGCCAGGCGTAAACGTTCTTCACTGGTGCGCAAGGCGCTGCGTTCTCGGCCTAGCTGGATCAGCTTGCGCCGCAGCTTGGCCTGAAGGCGCTCAACATGCAGTGCTGTGAGCTCGGCGTCCGAATATACGTTCGGTGGGGGGAGTGCGATGTTACTCGCCATCTCATCGATGAGCTTGACCATTTCCAAGGGCTCAATCGGCTTGACTACAAAACGATTGGCACCCGCCGCCATGGCCAGTTTTTCATCACGCCTGTCGATGTAGGTGGCGGAGTAAACAATGATGGGGATGTGCTTCAGGCTGGCATCGGCGCGCACCCGGCGGCACAGTTCAAACCCGTCCATTCCGGGCATCAGGATGTCGGTAATGATGAGATCGGGCCGGTCTTCACGGAGCTGGCTCCAGGCTTCGTTACCGTCCGCGGCAATCTGGATGCTGTGGCCAAGCGAAAGCAAGATCGACTCAAGCAGCAAGCGTGAATTTTCGTCGTCTTCGGCAATCAGGATTTTCATGCCAGCCCTCCCAGAATCCCGCGCACCTGGTTGATGATCAGCAACGGGTCGATCGGCTTTTCAATATAGCCAATACAGCCGGCGGCTAGCAAGCGTTCACGGTCGCCAGACATGGCGTAGGAGGTCACTGCAATAATTGGCATCTTGCGCCCGCTTTCGGCAGCGCGAATGGCCTTGAGCGCTTCTGCGCCATCCATATCAGGCAGCTGGATGTCCAGCAGCACAAAATCCGGATTGCCGGAAAGCGCGAGACGGATGCCTTCTTGTCCGGTCATGGCGCGCAGCGTGTTGTAGCCATGCGCCTCCAGAATGAAGGTGATCAGCTCCATATTGTTTTCGTTGTCTTCAATGACAAGTGCTGTGCAGGCATTCATGACTGTTTTTTATCACCTAAGATCAGAGCCATGGGCAGTTTATGCGGAATCCATAGCGTAAAGATACTCCCTTGTCCTACCTTACTGCTGGCATCGATTCCACCTTGGAGCAAGTCCGTTACGATCTTGCGTGTCAGATATAAGCCTAGCCCAGTGCCCGGAGTCTTGATGCGCAAATGGGTGTCGATACGCTCGAACGGCTGGAACAGTTTAGCCATGGCTTCGGGGGCCATGCCTATGCCGGTATCCTCTACCTGAATGACAACCCGTTCAGCTTCATTTTTGAGCCGGATGGTGACAGTGCCCTGCTCGGAATATTTCACTGCATTGCTAACGAGATTCAGGAGGCATTGCAAAAAGCGTTTCTTGTCGCTGAGCACTGATACCGGCGTCATTCCTTCGGTCAGAATACTCAGGCCTTTTTCTTGCGCCTGATGCAATACGCTCGCCAGTGCTTCCTCGATGAGTTGAGTGACAGAAAACTCTTCTACAAATACATCGGCGTAACCGGCCTCGATCTTGGAAATGTCTATCACATCTGTGATCAGTGCCAGCAGG
>DATJIB010000248.1:0-4334 GCA_035493575.1 Rhodocyclaceae bacterium
ATCTGACTCTTCCTACAGCCGCGGCCGCATTGCAGTTGTATAACGCTATGGTGGGCAGCGATCTGGGTGATGAAGATACGACCGCCATGCTGAAGCTGTTTGAGCAAATGAGCATGTCTGCTGCGGAGGACGTGCAATGAAGATAGGCTTTATCGGTTTGGGCGTTATGGGCAACCCCATGGCGCAGCATCTGCTCAATGGCGGACATGAGGTGTCGGTGTGGGCGCGGCGCGAAGCCAGCGCCACCGAGATTGTCGCGGCCGGTGCCAAGTATCGGGCCAGCCCTGCCGAACTGGCACGCCACGCCGAAGTCGTGTTCACCATGATCACTGCCAGCCACGATGTGGAGCAGGTGGTACTGGGCGAAAACGGTTTGGTCCATGGACTGGCCAAGGGCAGCGTGGTCGTTGATATGAGCACGATTGCAGCGACGGCTGCGCGCCGCATTGCCGGCCACCTGGCGATACGAGGTGTCGAGTTTCTCGATGCCCCGGTTTCCGGTGGTGGCATGGGCGCGCAGAATGCGACGCTGGCAATCATGGTTGGCGGCAAAGTGGACGTGTTTGAACGCATCAAGCCTCTGTTTGAATTGATGGGCAAGACGATTCTGAATGTAGGCCCCGTAGGTACTGGTCAGGTGACCAAGGCCTGCAATCAAATGGTCATGGTCGCAGCGATCCAGGCCGTAGCTGAGGCGGCGAGCCTAGCAGCTGCCAATGACGTGGATTTCGCCAAGGTCATGGGCGCAATGCAAAGCGGTTCGGCCGGTTCGCGCGTGCTGGATTTCTTTGGCGACAAAATGGTACGGCGTGATTTTGCTGCAGGCATTGAAGCGCGGCTGCATCACAAGGATTACGCCTTGATCATGGATGAGGCTGCGCGTGCCGGAGCACCGCTGCCTATTTCTGCACAAGTCTGGCAACAATTGAATGGTTTAATGGCGATGGGTTGGGGCAAGGAAGATACCTCCAGCTTGCTGCGTGTATTGGAACGTTACAAAAACTAAACAATAAACCGGCGGGTAAAGTACCCGCTCAAGGAGTGTTGCGACGTGGCAGATTCACCCGTGCAGCCGATCATCAGGAGTGCCCAGCCCCGCGTTGAGCGGCGTCGGGCCGTCTCCAATAGCCTGCTTGAGCTGCAGGCGATTCTCGACAATGCCACGGTAGGGATTCTCTTTACGCGTAATCGCATGCTGGTGCGTTGCAATGCGCTGTGTGCCGAGATGTTCCGCTACACCCAGGAAGAATTTCTGAATCTGCCTGGCCGCGCCATCTATCCTTCCGACGAAATCTACGAATCACTGGCGGCCGAAGTCGGCCCGATCCTGGCCCAAGGTCAGGCCTATCGCGCGGAAGTTGAAATGCGCCGCAGCGATGGCAGCTTGTTCTGGTGCAAGGTTTCGGCCAAAGCCATTGATCCACGCAGCCCGCACGAGGGCACCATCTGGATCATGGAGGACATCAGCGATGACCGTATGGTGCAGGATGCGCTACGCCAATCCACCGCTGAGCTGGTCAGCATCTTCGAGAGTGCCATGGTGGGTATTGCGGTGGTGCGCTATGGGCGTGTCTTCCGTTGCAACGCACGCTTCGAAGAACTATTGGGGCACGATGAACATGCTTTGCCGGGTGCCTCGGTCCGTACTTTATTCCCCACTGACGAAGATTTTGCCGCGGCGCGCGCAGTGTTTCGCCATTCATTGCATCGCGGTGGCACGTTCCGTCAAGAGCAGCAACTACGCCGCCAGAACGGGCAGTCATTCTGGGCGCGCATCAGTGGCCGCGCCTTCGATCCATTAGCGGTTGAGGATGGCTCGGTCTGGCTGATTGAAGATATTACCGATCAGAAAATGGCTGCCGTGCGGGTGCAACAGGCGCTCGATGAGCAGCATATGATTTTCGACAATGCTGCGGTCGGCATCATGTTCCTGCGCGATCGGGTGCTGTTCCGTTGCAATCGGAAACTCTCGGAAATTTCCGGCTACCCCATCGACAATCTGATTGGACAGTCGACGCGCATTTTCTATTTCAATGAAGACGATTACCTCGCCCACCAGAAAGAGTTTGGCGAATCCATCAATAACGGCGGCGTTCATGTCAGCGAAATTCGCGTGCGTCACGCCGATGGCCATCCGATCTGGGTGCGCAATACCGGGCGGCGCGCCGATAGCGGCCGTGGTGCCGCCCACGGCGATATCGTCTGGATTGTGGAAGACATTACCGAGCGGCGTCAGGCTCAAGAGGCCTTGGTGCAGGCGCACGAAATGCTCGAGCAGCGTGTGGTGGAACGTACGGCGGAACTGGCCGAAGCAAATACGCAGCTGCAGGAAGAAGTATTCGAGCGCATGCGCGCCGAGCAGCGCATCTGGCATGTAGCCCATCATGACTCGCTGACTGGCTTGCCTAACCGCGCCTTGTTGCATGATCGTCTGGCCCAGGTGCTCACGCAGGCCGGGCGCAATGGTCATCGCGTCGCGGTGATGTTCCTGGATCTAGATCGATTCAAAAGTATCAACGATTCGCTGGGACATGATGTCGGCGATGAATTGCTTAAATCGGTTTCCGTGCGCTTACAGAGCGTGGTGCGTTCTGTTGATACCGTCTCGCGCCTGGGTGGCGATGAGTTCGTGATCGTGTTGCCGGATATCGCAACGCCGGACGATGCCGGCCGAGTGGCCGAAAAAATTGTGTCGGTACTGTCGCCGGTTGAAAAGATCAAGGGCCATGAGCTACGCGCCACGCCATCGATAGGCATTGCCCTGTTCCCGGATGATGGCGTTGAGGCCTATGACTTGATGAAGAACGCGGATACGGCCATGTATCACGCCAAATCTGAAGGCCGCAATAATTACCAGTTCTTTACGCCGCACATGAACGAGCTGGCGACGCGCTTCTTCAATCTGGAACAGCGTCTGCGCGCGGCGTTGAACTCAAATCAATTTCTTCTTCATTACCAGCCCGTCATTCATCATGAAAAGCACAGCGTCTGCGGTTTCGAGGCGCTGGTGCGCTGGCGTGATCCTGAGCTGGGTTTGATCTCTCCGGCTGAATTCATTCCCGTTGCGGAAGAGGCTGGCCTGATCATTCCGCTGGGCGAGTGGGTGCTGGGTGAGGCCATGCGCCAGAACCGTGAGTGGCAACAGCACGACTTACCCTTCCTGCCCATCTCGGTCAATCTTTCGCCGCGCCAATTCCGTCATCGTGGCTTGGTGGAGAGCGTCAAGGATGCCCTTCGCGATAGCGGTCAGCCCGCGCATCTGCTGGAGCTGGAAATCACCGAGTCGGCACTGATGCATGACGTGGAAGAGGCGACGGATAAACTCAAAGAGCTTGTCAGCATGGGCGTACGCATTGCGATCGACGACTTTGGCACCGGCTATTCGAGCCTGTCTCACTTGCGCCGCTTCCCCGTGCATAAGCTCAAGATCGATCAGAGCTTTGTACGTGATTTGTGCTCAAGCAAGGATGACGAGTCCATTGTTGCCGCGATTCTGGGCCTGGCGCATAGCCTGGGCCTGGACACGGTGGCGGAGGGCGTCGAGACAGTCGATCAGCTTGAGCTGCTGATACGTCATGCCTGCACCCGTTTCCAGGGGTATCTGTTTTCCAAGCCAGTGGAAGCCGCTGCGGTGCCGGAGTTACTTGTGCCGGGTCGCTTCCGGATCTAGGGCGTGTGAGCAAGCCCTGGTGGCTGGCATAATGTTGGTTTTCCAAGGAGTTAAAAATGGCTGAAATTACAACGGCAAGTGGTTTGATTATTGATGATGTGATCGTAGGTACCGGTGCGGAAGCGACTGCAGGGCAGACGGTTTCGGTGCACTACACCGGTTGGCTGACGGATGGCACCAAGTTTGATTCGAGCAAGGATCGTAATGATCCATTCGAATTCCACCTCGGCGGTCGCCAAGTGATTGCGGGTTGGGACGAAGGCGTGCAAGGCATGAAGGTTGGCGGCACCCGCAAGCTGACCATTCCAGCAAACCTGGGCTATGGCGCTCGTGGCGCCGGTGGTGTGATTCCACCGAATGCCACTTTGGTCTTCGAAGTCGAACTGCTGGATCTGCTCTGAGATGAGCGCACTGGCAGTTAAGCCATATCTGCGCGCTGCGGATGCCAAGGCCATTCTGGCTGCGGCAGAAGCCTATGCAGTGGCTAAACAATGGGCCGTCACCATTGTCGTCGTCGATGACGGTGGCAATGTGCTGACCTCTCTGCGTCTCGATGGTTGTGCTGCACTGGGTGGTCAGATTGCCGCTGAGAAGGCCAAGGTCGCGGCTTTGTCACGTCGCGAATCATCGGTGTACGAAACCATGATCAATGATGGTCGCACGG
>DATJIB010000249.1:0-5133 GCA_035493575.1 Rhodocyclaceae bacterium
ATGATGATGGGTTCCATCAGGCTGGACAATGCATCCACTGCCTCATCCACTTCGGCTTCGAAAAAGTCGGCAACCTTGCCCAGCATGCTGTCGAGTGCGCCCGACTCTTCGCCAATGGCCACCATTTGCAACACCATGCTCGAGAATACATTTGAATTCTGCATGGCAACAGTCAAGCTCGAGCCACTGCTCACTTCGGACTGGATCTGCCGTGTAGCAGAAGCATAAACATAGTTGCCGGCCGCACCAGCGACCGAGTCCAGGGCTTCAACAAGAGGGACGCCAGCGGCGAACATGGTGGACAAAGTCCGTGTCCAGCGTGCAATCGTTGCTTTGCGTATCACATCTCCAAAGACAGGTAGTTTAAGGACCAGTTTGTCCATATAGATCTGCATGGCTTTAGAGCGTTTCCAAGCCGCAAAAAAGCCATAGATCGAGCCAGCCAGGATGGCAAAGATATAAAACCAGTAGGCGATAAAAGCATCAGAAATCGCAATGAACAAAAGCGTAGGGGCTGGCAGGTCGGCACCAAAGCTTTTAAACACTTCCTTGAACTGTGGGATCACGAAAATCATGATGACCGCGGTAACCAGAAACGCTACAGCCAACACGGCGATTGGATAAAACATCGCCCCTTTGATCTTCTTCTTGATCGCGAGAATCTTTTCTTTGTACAGCGCCAGACGTTCCAACAGGGCTTCCAGAATACCGGCTTGCTCACCCGCGGCAACGAGATTGCAGTAAAGCGCATCAAAGTACATGGGGTGCTTACGGAAGGCTGAGTTCAGTGAGTTACCGACCTCCACTTCAGTTTTGATATCGAGCAGTAATTTGCCAACTGATGGCTTGTTTGCGCCCTTGCCGACAATATCAAAGGCTTGCAGGAGTGGAACGCCAGCTTTCATCATGGTGGCTAGCTGGCGGGTGAAAAGAGTGATGTCCTGCTCGGTGATCTTGCCGCCACCGCTCATCTTTTGTTGCTTGACCTTGGTAACCAGAATGCCTTGGCGCCGCAGTGTTGATTGCACAACTGCCTGTCCGCCAGCACGCATTTCGCCGCGCACAATTTTTCCGGTGCGGTCTTTGCCTTCCCAGACAAAATTGAGCTCTTTGGGGCCGGCAGGTTTTTTAACTGGTTTGGCTACAGCCATCGTGCTCCCCTGACTATCATTTTTATTTCGGTTAGCGTGGGTTCGTGCTTCAGTATGCGGGCTGTAATCTCGCCCTCGCACACTTCAAGGCAAGTGGAAGATAGTAATTTTAAGTGCCTGATAATACGCCAATGGTTCGATTACTGGGCTATATCATTGGTTATTGTTACAACCGGACGTTGCACTTTGACAACCTTGATGCGTCTGTCCTGAGTTTGCACAATTTCCATGGCAATACCGGCAATCTTGACGGATACACCCGCCTCCGGAATATCTTGAAAATACTCAAGAATTAGCCCATTCAGAGTTTTAGGCCCGTCCAGAGGAAAAGCCAAGTCGAGCTCACGATTCAGACTGCGCAATGTCCGGGCGCCATCAATCAGGGCTTCACCGTCTTCATTCCAGCGCACGGTGCTATTGCCGCCCGGTGCGCTGGTGGTGAATTTGCCAATCAGCTCTTCAATAATGTCTTCCAGCGTGACCAACCCGAACAGCTCGCCATATTCATCCACGACTACGCCCAGGCGTTGTCGGTTTTCCTGAAAAAACTGCAGCTGGTCATAAATCGGGGTGCGGGCCGGGACAAAATACGGTGCGAGCAAGACTTCACGCACCAAGTCGTGGCTCAGCCCATTTTCAAGTGAGCCACTGAGCAGGCGGCGCTGTTGCAGAACGCCAATGATATTGCCAGGCTCGCCGTCATAAACCAGGACCCGCGAATGAAAACAGGAGGCGAGCTGTTGCTGCAGCTCGGTCACCGAGGCTTGCAGATCGATGGCTTCAATTTCACCGCGCGGCGTCATGATGTCTTCGACCGTAATGCTTTCCAGATCGAACAGATTGAGCAGGATGGTTTGGTGCTGCGGCGGGATGAAGTGGCCTGATTCAGCAACCAGGGCACGAAGTTCTTCCGGCGACATATCCGCCTCTTGATCGCCTGGCTTGTTGTGCAGGCGCAGCAGTTTGAGCAGTGGGGTGACGAATAGATTGACGAACCACACTACCGGATAAGCGATACGCAGCAGCGGGGTGAGGACGAAGCTGATGCGCTGCGAAATCCAGTCTGGATGGGTGGCGCCGATGACTTTGGGCGTGATTTCCGAGAATACGAGCAGGCAGAAGGTAACGAACAGCGTACCGGCCTCCAGCGTCCAGCGTTCTTCGCCGAAGACTTCTAGCGCGATATAGCCGGTCAAAGTTGCCGCGGCGGCGTTGAGCAAGGTGTTGCCCAGCAAAATGACACCCAACAGTTTGTCCGTCTTGGCCAGCAGGGTCAGGGCCAGTTTTGCGCCGCGCTGCCCTTGCTTGGCAGCAATACGCAGGCGGTGCCGATTGGTGGCCATCATGGCGGTTTCGGCCATGGAGAAAAATCCGGAGCAGACCAAGAGGACTGCCAGGACGATAAGGTTGGTACTGAGAGAGCTTTCAGTCACGATCAGGCGGTGTCAGGCAATGCGTCCGAGAATTACTTCCAGAACGAAACGGCTGCCCACATAGGCAAGCAAGAGAGCGACGAAGCCGGCCAGGGTCCAGCGCAAGGCCAGTTGGCCGCGCCAGCCACGCAGATGGCGACCAATCAGCAGCGCCGCGAAAATCAGCCAGGACAGAATCGCGAAGACGGTCTTGTGGTTGAAGGTCAGCGCCTTGCCGAATAGTGTTTCCGAAAAGAAGATGCCCGACAACAAGGTCAGGGTCAGCAACACAAAAGCGATATGGATCAGCCGGAACAGCAAGGCTTCCATCGTCATAAGGGGTGGCAGATTGGACAGAATGCGCGGCAGACGGCCGCGATGCAGACTACGTTCGGCCGCCATCATCAGCAACGCATGCAAGGCCGCCAAGGTAAATAGGCTATACGCCAGCATGGCAATCAGGAAGTGGGCGCGGAACATGGCCGAGCTCGCATTCATCAGCAAATGCTGACTAGGGAAGGCGAGCGGCAGCAAAACACCAACCGCCGCGAGCGGCAAGCCCAGCATCTGTAGGCCTTCCATGCGTGTGTAAAAACTTTCGATCCAGTAAAGCGCCAGTGCCAGCCACAACATCAGCGAGACGGCGATGGCAAAACCAAAGCGCATTTGGCCATCATCGAAAAGCTCGGCAATTACGGTAAACCCGTGCAAAAACAAGGCGGCCAGAAGCCATACCCGTTCGGTCCAGCCGAGCTTGCTTTGGGGTTGATTCAGCGCCGGGCCGCGCCAGCGCGTGCGCCAAAAAAAGGCGGCAAGCGAGAGATAAAGGGCTGCAGCCAGTAGATGCAGTAAAATTGGAGGCATTACGCGAGTTTAACGCATTCCCCGGTACTCTTTTGTCATGCTCGATAACCTAACTCAACGTCTGGCCAAGGTCGTCAAGACCATGCGCGGTCAGGCCCGCCTTACCGAAGACAATATTTCTGAAATGCTGCGCGAGGTTCGCATGGCCTTGCTCGAGGCCGACGTGGCCTTGCCGGTGGTCAAGGAGTTGATCTCCCGCGTCAAGGAGAAAGCGCTCGGTCAAGAGGTGGTCGGCTCCCTGACCCCAGGTCAGGCTTTAATCGGCGTGGTGCACAAAGAGCTGACCGAGCTCATGGGTGGCACTGCCAGTGGCCTGAATCTGGCCACCCAGCCTCCAGCGATTATCCTGATGGCCGGTTTGCAAGGTGCAGGTAAAACCACCACCACTGCCAAGCTGGGCAAGTGGCTCAAGGACCGTCAGAAGAAAAAAGTCCTGGTCGTAAGCTGCGACGTATATCGTCCTGCCGCTATTGAACAGTTGAAAACAGTGGCAGCACAGGCTGGCATCGACTTCTTCCCATCGACGGGCGACCAGAAACCAGCGGATATTGCCGCGGCCGCCATCGACCACGCACGTCGCCATTACTACGATGTGTTGTTTGTCGACACCGCCGGCCGCCTAGCCATTGACGAAGCCATGATGGCCGAAATCCAGGCCCTGCATGCCTTGCTCAAGCCTATCGAAACCCTGTTCGTGGTCGATGCCATGCTTGGGCAGGATGCGGTCAATACCGCCAAGTCCTTTAACGAAGCCTTGCCGCTGACAGGCGTGGTCCTGACCAAGCTGGACGGCGACGCACGTGGCGGTGCCGCCTTGTCGGTGCGACAGATCACCGGCAAGCCACTCAAGTTCGCCGGTATCGGCGAGAAGCTCGACGGCATCGAAGAGTTTCATCCAGAGCGCATGGCTTCACGCATTCTCGGCATGGGCGACATTCTGAGTCTGGTTGAAGAGGCTCATCGCAACGTCGATATCGACAAGGCGCAAGAACTGGCCAAGAAGATGAAGTCCGGCAAGGGCTTCGACCTGAACGACTTCAAAAACCAGATCGGCCAGATGCGCCAGATGGGCGGCTTGTCCTCACTGATGGACAAACTACCGGCCCAGTTTGCTCAAGCCGCTGGCCAGGTGGACGAGAAGCAAACCGACAAAACCATCCGCCGTACCGAAGGCATCATCAATTCGATGACCGCCCTTGAACGCGCCAAACCTGAACTGATCAAGGCCAGCCGTAAGCGCCGTATTGCCATGGGCGCCGGTGTGCCAGTGCAGGAAGTGAATCGCATGCTCAATCAGTTTGAGCAGATGCAGAAGATGATGAAGCAGTTCTCCAAGGGTGGGATGGGGAAGCTCATGCGTGGGATGAAGGGGATGATGCCGGGTATGCGGTAGTCGTTTTGTCCTGTGCGTAGAAAGGGAGCTTTGGCTCCCTTTTTTGTTTTTGAGTTATGTTTCTGGTGCATTGACAGCCCTAGTCGGGAGTTCGTCCCGACAGCCGAGTTCCTTTCTTTTGCTTCGCCAAAAGAAAGGAACCAAAGAAAAGGCGACCCCGGTTCAACGCCGCCTGCGGCGGTCCCTTCGCTCCAGGCCTCGCGATCGCGCCACGTTCGAACAACTCGCTGCGCTCCAGGCCTCGCGATCGCGCCACGTTCGAACAACTCGCTGCGCTCAAACAGTTCGAACGGCACTGGCGATCCCGATGCCT
>DATJIB010000250.1:0-6118 GCA_035493575.1 Rhodocyclaceae bacterium
ATTGTCGGCATCGGCCACACCGGTGATTTCAAGCTTCAAGGCTGGACGCTCGGTCAGCGCCTTGACCAGAGCCTGCAGGTTCTTCTCAGCTTCAGGTGTGATCTGCGCCCGACCCGGCGCGAAATCCAGTTGCGACAAGTCTGCATCACCACCACCGAAGATGGAGCTCAGTAGCGAGAACGGCGAAGTCACAATTTTGACGAACAGATTCTTGATGACGGTCACGATTACGCTGCCGAGACTGAATTCCGGATCACTCAAGGAGCCACTCACCGGCAGATGCAGATCAATTTCACCGCGCGAATTCTTGAGCAGCGCCAGCGCCAGTGAAATCGGCATCGAGATCGCATCCGGACTTTCGATCTTTTCACCCAGCGTCAGTTGGTCAAGGAAGATATTGTTCTCGGCGACCAGCTGTCCATTCTGGACGGTGTAGTGCACATCAACAGAGAGCTTGCCCTTCTGGATCGCATAGCCGATGTACTTGCCCGAGTATGGGCTGAAGGTAGGCAGATCAATGCCCTTGGCCTTGGCCGTCAAATCAACATACAGCTCCTTGCCGAAAGGATCAACCTTGCCCATGATTTCCAGCGGCGCAGTGCGCTCGATCGAACCGCGGATTTCAACCTGTCCAGGCTTGCCCGGATCCAGTGGCCCGATCTTGCCGGCGAGATTGGTCAGGTTGGCGCGATAGTTAGGCTTGATGAAGCGATCGTTGAAATTGACGCTACCGCCCTGCAACAACAATTGGCCAATGCGCACCGGCAAGGTCTTGGGCTTCTCAGGAATCGCGGCGGTTGTCACCGTGCCACCCTTGACTGACTTGCTCACCTCTTTTTCTACCGGCTCAGGCGCTGGATTGGCAACCGATGTGGGCGCCACACCTTTTTCCTGACGCACCAAATCCTTGAGGTTCAGCTTGCCCTCTGGCGACATGACGATGCGCGCAAAAAAGTCTGCCAGTGAAACGGTTTTTATATCCACATTCAAGGGCGCTGTCGTGACATTGATGCCACTCACATCCAGACTGCGCCAGCGCAGCAAGTCCACCGCGTTGATCTTGTCCAGCACATTGAAATCACCCAGACGTGCGTCGCCATTCACCGCCACATTCAATGGCGAACCGGCAGCATTGATCTTGCCCAGGAAACTGGCGTTACCCTTGGTCAGGATTGCATTGAATCTATCGCCGGCCCAACCCTGCAGCGCGACCAGATCAACATCCTTGGCATCCACCTGGAAATCTGCCGCCACGGGTGCCCAGGCTGCAGTACCCGAAGTCTTGAGTTGCCCATGACCATTGACGGTGGCATCCAGCGTCAATGCCGCCGTGTGTTTGCCGGTATCAACCACCACATCGGTAAGCGCCAATTTATCCAGCAGCATCTCGGGGTTGCTGCCTTGCTTGAGATGCAGATTCTTACCCTCTACGCCAACATTGATTGGGCGAGTCAGCAAGGGGTCAAAATCTTTCAGATGCACCACGAGACGCTCGCCCTTGAGCGTCCATGGCACATTGTTTTTGTTGTCGACAGCCAAGTCGCGCAGCGTGATGTCGCCACTCAGGCTAATACTGGCAGCCTTCTTTTCAGGTTGCGCAAAAGTCAGTTCCAGTTGAGTGTCGACTTTGCCTGAACCCAGATGTATGCCTTGCAATGGTGGCGCATACTCGTCTACGCCAGTGAGATCTAGGCTATCCAGTTTCACATCGACGGTGGCTTCACGCTTGTCGGCAAACGGGCGTGCCTTGCCTTCCAGAACAATGGTCGAACCGTCATTGATGCGCGCCTTGAAATGCGGCTGCACCCAGACCTCTTCTGCACTTTCGAAATTGGCAACGAAGGGCACGCCGATGTGGATCTCGCTGATCTTCTGCTTGCTGCCCTTCAACTGATCGTCGAAATCAATATGCCCATTTTCAACCACGACATTGCTCACTGAGAACATGCTCGGCTCTGACTCAGGCTGATTGGCAAACTCTTCGATCAAGTCAGTGATGCTGAGCTTGCCATCCTTGTAGCGGGACAAATGAATCTGCGGGGCCTTGAGGGTAATGGCACTGATGACCGGCGCACGGCGTGCAATCGAGGCAGTGCTCAAGTTCACATACAGCGATTCAAACTTGAGCAAGCTGCCGTCACCTTCACGCTCGCCAATACGGAAATCATGCAGCGTCAGTTCCAGCGTATAGGGATTGATGTCGATTTTTTGCACTGTCACCGGGCGGTGCAGTTTTTCTGAAAGCAGCGCTTCGACCTTGCCCTTGGCAAAACCCGGCAGCCAGAAATAACCGATCAGGCCAAACAGGATAAAGACAGCCAGCGCCCCATACAGCACCCGACGATAACGGCACACCAGCTGCCTGGTGCGTTGCCACAGCACAGCGGGGCTAAAACTCGACGGTGTTGCTGGACTGGCTTGGCTCATATGGCTGGCTCCGCTGCTGGAATGACAATGCAATATTCAATCGCGACATTCATTCTACCGCCCCACACATTACGATAGCCCACAAAAAAGCCACCCGCAGGTGGCTTTCTCGTTACACAACATGGCTATTTATTTCTGGGCCACGGCATTCAGTTGTTTTTCCAGCTCCGCCGCGGGCACAGCTCCACCAATACGGCTGCCATCCGCCAGGAAAATATTTGGCGTGCCACGTACATTCAGCTTTTGCCCAAGTGCGACAACTTTCTCAGGGGAAATATCGCACTTAAGCGTAGGGGGCACGACACCGTTCAGCATCCAGTCGTTCCATGCCTTGGCCTGGTTAGGTGAGCACATGATGTTGCGCGCTTTATCCACCGAGTCCTGCGCGAGTATTGGATAGATAAAGGTATAGATGGTGACATCTGTCATGCCTTGCAGGTCTTTTGCCAGGCGCTTGCAATAGCCACAGTTCGGGTCTTCAAACGTCGCAAAGACGCGCTTGCCATTACCACGCACTTGCTTGATGGCCAGGCCTAATGGCAGGTCAGAGAAGTTGATCTGCGCCAGTTTGTTCTTGCGTTCGGCAGTCAGGTTGCGCTTGTTCTTAACGTCGATAATTTGGCCTTCAATAAAGTAAGCGCCTTTTTCGTCCATGTAATAGACATCAGGGCCGATCTGGATTTCATACAGGCCGAGCATATTAGTCTTGCGAACGCCATCAATCTGGACCTGATCGCCAACGAAGCTTTGCGCGACTTTCCTAACTTCAGCCTCACCCGCCCATACCGAACAGGACAACAGAAATGCGGCCACGAGGCCAGCAATACTCATTATTTTTTTCATTACATCTCCAAGGGAATCGGACTTAACCGAGTGCATAGCGCACCAGCATGTCACGTATGAGTGGCAAACGGTTGGTGAGGTTCAATCCAGTATTACGCAACCAGGCAATCGGCTGCGCACGGGTGGCAAATAAACGCTGCAAGGCATCCGTGGCAGTCTGCAGCGCTACAACTTCTTCCTTGCGGCTGCGCTCGAATGGGCGTAAAGCCAATGGATCGCCGCAATCTTCAAACTCACGCAAGCTGATCAGTGTCTCGGCCAGGACTTTGGCATCCTGAAAACCCAGGTTAATGCCATGGCCAGAGAGCGGATGAATCGCATGCGCGGCATCGCCAATCACCGCAAGTCGCGGCGCCACTGTCTTGGGGGAACGCATCAGGCGCAGCGGAAAGCCCGCCGCCGGTGTCAGCAACTCAAGCTCTCCCAGCTGATAATTGCCCGCAGCCGCCACCAGTTCGCACAACTCACTTGGCGACAGCGCAAGCAACTGGTCGCCATGATCCTTGGGTGTGGACCAGACCATGGAGATCTGATTCCCCGGCAAAGGCAGCCAGGCCAGAATGCCATCTTCACGAAACCACTGATAGGCAGTGCCGCGATGCGGTTTGCTGCAAGCAAAGTTGGCAACCACGCCAAGTTGTTCATAAGGCTTGAACTTGACCTCAATGCCAGCGGCATTACGCGTCCATGAATCCGCGCCATCAGCAGCAACAACCAGCTTGGCCGTCAGGATGCGACCATCCTGCAGTTTCAGATTGGCGGCGCTATCGGTAAATTCGAGCGATTCGGGCTGGGCCGGGCATAACAGCTGCACATTGGCCTGGCGTTTGATCGTTTCCCAGAGCTCCTGATGCACCAGGGATGACTCGGCAATCCAGGCCAGCTCGGACACACCGCTGTCATAGGCCGAAAAATCAATGCGACCCGACGTATCGCCACACACCTCCATACGCGCCACTGGCTGCATACGCGACGCATCAAGGTGCTTCCAGATGCCAATGGACTCCAGAAAAGCCGCATTCGAGGGGCTCAGGGCGTAAACACGGGCATCCAGGCCCTTGGGGGGCTGCGGGGCACGGCCTTCGACCACGGCCACGGAGTAGCGGCTGCCACGCAGGGCGGCCGCCAAAGACAGGCCCGCCAAGCCTCCGCCAACAATAACGATATCAACGTTCATGCTGCCATTGTCCCGGACTCAGACAGCCTTGACAAGGCTATGCAGAAAACGCGATAATCCCGCTCCTTTCGCGCCATGGGTACGCCCCGCGGCCGACGGTGATGTAGCTCAGCCGGTTAGAGCGACGGATTCATAATCCGTAGGTCGGTGGTTCAAGTCCACTCATCACCACCAGATTCAAGAAAAAGGCCACCCTTGGGTGGCCTTTTTTGTTTCTGTGCTCGTAGCCTCCATGTAGCGCCTGGCAGGTGACGTCCGATCCGCAGCATGCGGCTAGAGCATCCGGTACAAGATGGTCATATGTCGCTCCATCATATTTCGACCGCCTGCATCATGCGTTAAGCCTCTCTCATTAACACCCTTGCCCGCGCTCTAAGGGCTCAATTCGATGTGTTTAAATGCAGCATCTAAATACGTAGGGAGAGAGCAATGGATGTATCAAACTTTACGGAAGACCTGCTTGAGCGAGAGGAGTTTGCTCATCGTCTAGAAAGCTTTCTATTAACCGAGCAAAAATTTGTGCCAGACGGGCTTGTCATAGCTCTTAGCGCAAAATTCGGCTCAGGGAAAACCACCTTCTTACGGATGTGGAAATCCCGCATTGATACACATTCGTCTCCCGACAACGCATTTATTGCAGTAACCCTTAATGCATGGGAAAGCGATTATTTAGGCGACCCTCTCTTAGCGATCATTAGTGATCTTACGGAGCAGCTTTCAAAGACGTCTGCAAAGGGTGTCGAAAAGTTAATCGATTGCACCAAGAAATTCGGTTGGTTTGCTATTGCAATGGGTAACCAAGTTGTTAAATCAGTGTCTGGAATAGACCCTATAGCTGCGGGAGAATTTACTGAAAAGAAAACCAGCGGCAAAAAGCCCCCTGTAGACTTATTTTCTATCTACAAACAAAAAAAAGAGGCGATGGCCGAACTCAAAGACGCGTTACGGCAATGTATAGACTCCTCTCCTTCACAAATTTTGTTTTTGGTTGACGAGCTTGATAGATGTCGTCCCGACTATGCCATTACATACCTTGAAACCATTAAACATATCTTTGATATCAAGGGAGCGATTTTCGTCCTTGCCGCCGATCGGAAGCAATTAGAGAACGTGGCAAAGAAGTCATTTGGAAGCAATCTAGACTTCAATGAGTACTACAGAAAATTTATACATCGAGAAATCTGCCTCCCAGAAATTTCAGAAAAAGGGTGTCAGGCTTTAACTCGGTCATACGTCGAGAAATACATGTCTGTAGAGGGGGTGCGCCTCTGCTTCCTCAAAATACCAGATCGAATGACCGAGATTATTTCTCTTGTCAGCCAATACGGTCTCACACCAAGACAGACTCAAGAAGTTTTTAGATTACTGGGGCACATACTGGAAACGCCGGAAGCAGAAAACGCTGGGAAGCTGAGGTGGTGTTTAGGTGTCGGCTCGATACTCATGTGCACACTCAAAGTTGGAGACCCTCGTCTTTACGACGTACTTGGGAGAAAAGGGCTATCAGCGGATGAGGCTATAAGCTTTACCAGCCCGCTATCCAATCCCCACGAAAAACAGTGGTGGCTGAATATTTTATTCACTGGCGGGGCTTTCCTAGAAGACGGGAGCGAAAAGGAGGGGGGTGCCTTTCATGAGGTTTTATCTAGACTCGGCCTAAATTTTGACGGT
>DATJIB010000251.1:0-2666 GCA_035493575.1 Rhodocyclaceae bacterium
AGGCCAGTGTTTCCGAAGCCAACATTCCCGACAAGGGCAAAATGTTCCGCGTCCGCAGCGGCCCATATGCCAATGCAGATGAAATGAACCGGGCACGCAATCAGATGTCTCAAGGTGGCATCCAGGCAACCGTAATCAAGACCAAAGATTAACCGGCCGGCTGCTCATCAGACTTTTAGGTCACTTTTGAAGGAATGTGCATGAAACTCAAATCGCTACTGGCTTTGTTTGCCGCAGCCCTGACACTTGGTTACACCGCGCTGGCCAATGCCCAAACACCGCAACTGGGCATTGACTACACCGTCTACTCGCCAGTCCAGCCGACAGATGCTGGCAACAAGATTGAAGTCACCGAGTTTTTTGCCTACACCTGTTCGCATTGCGCCGATTTCGAGCCTTTGCTGGCACCTTGGGTCAAGAAGCTGTCCAAAGATGTTTCTTTCCGTCGTGTCCCGGTTATTTTCCGGCCGCAATTTGTACCGGCTGCCAAAATTTATTACACCCTAGAAGCTATGAATTTGCTCGACAAACTGCACGCTGCGGTCTTCGATGCCATTCATAAAGAACACGCCGACCTGCTCGATGAAAAGGCCTTGTTTGCCTGGGTTGCCAGCAAGGGGGTTGATGCCAAGCAGTTTGCCGAGATATACAACTCCTTTGCCATCAACAGCAAGGTCGAGCGCGCCAACCAGATCACTCGTGCGCATGCCATTCCCGGCACACCAGCGCTCGTGGTTAACGGCAAATATTTGATTGCTTCACTGGACCATGATCGTCAGTTGAAGGTAGCCGATTTTCTGATCGCTAAGATTCGCGCCGAAAAGAAGAAAAAATAAATCCGTGACTGCGCTGCGTGTTTTCATAACCGGCGCATCGTCCGGCATCGGTGCTGCCTTGGCACAGCATTACGCTGCCCAGGGCGCAACGCTAGGCCTGGTGGCGCGAAGTAGTGAGAAGCTGAGCGCCCTGGTCGCCAGCCTGCCCAATACGCATTACACCTATCTGCTCGACGTCATGGATGCAGCTGCGTTAGCGATGGCGGCGCAGGACTTTCTGAAACACGCCGGCAGGCCTGATATTGTCATCGCCAATGCTGGTATTTCAGTTGGCACCTTGACCCAAGAAAGCACAGACAACGAAGCATTCCGGCGCGTTCTGGAAACCAATGTACTGGGCATGGTGCATACATTTCAGCCCTTCGTGCAAACGATGCTGGATCGCAAACACGGAAAACTGGTCGGCATCGCATCTGTGGCTGGTATTCGTGGCTTGCCGGGTGCCGGTGCCTATTCAGCCTCCAAAGCGGCGGCCATCACTTATCTGGAAAGCCTGCGCGTGGAATTGCGTGATACTGGCGTCAAGGTGATCACCATTGCGCCTGGCTACATAGCAACGCCAATGACGGCGCAGAACGATTACGCCATGCCATTTATGCTGCCCGCCGCTGAAGCCGCGCGGCGTTTTGCTCGCGCAATCGAGAAAGGCAGCAGCTACAGCGTGATTCCATGGCAGATGGGCATCGTTGCCAAATTGCTGCGTCTATTACCTAATTCTGTTTTTGATTTCTTCGCTTCACGCGCCGGGCGCAAGCCGCGCGGCCTGCCGCTTTAAACTCGCCTCAAAAGCGCTTATCCCCCTATCAAATACCTTGCTTAGCCCTACCCCTATCCGGGTTGCATTCAAGCGCTCTTTCCAGTACTTTCCCTAGTCAGTTCAAGCCATGTTGCAGCGGCATCGCCGTAACAAAGTGCTTATCTCAGGAGCCCCCAAAAATGAACGCGAACGAAAAGTTTATCGCCTCGAGCGCCACGGTAGATAGTGCCGCCGTGCAGCCCTTGCCGAACAGCAAGAAGATTTACGTACAAGGCTCACGCCCGGACATTCAAGTGCCGATGCGCGAAGTCACCCAATCCGACACCCCGACCGATTTCGGCGGTGAGAAGAACCCACCGATCTATGTCTATGACTGCTCCGGCGTCTATACCGACCCGAACGCCAAGATCGACATCCGCACCGGTATTCCAGCCATTCGCCAGGCTTGGATCGAAGAGCGCAATGACACCGAAGTCCTGACCGATCTCTCTTCCGAATTCGGTCGTGGCCGTGCCAATGACAAGAGCCTGGATGAACTGCGTTTCCCAGGCCTGCATCGCACCCCACGTCGTGCCAAGGCCGGCGCCAATGTCTCGCAGATGTACTACGCCAAGCAGGGCATCATCACGCCTGAAATGGAATACGTCGCCATCCGCGAGAACCTGAACCGCAAGGCTTATCTTGAGTCCCTCAAGAACTCTTCGCCCAAGGGTGCTGTTCAGAGCGAGAAGCTCGCCAAGATGATGGCCCGCCAGCATCCCGGCCAGAACTTCGGCGCCTCCTTGCCGGAAGAAATCACCCCTGAGTTTGTTCGCTCCGAAGTGGCCCGTGGCCGCGCCATCATCCCGAACAACATCAACCACCCCGAATCCGAGCCGATGATCATTGGCCGTAACTTCCTCGTGAAGATCAACGGCAACATCGGTAACTCGGCTGTCACCTCCTCGATCTCCGAAGAAGTCGACAAGATGACCTGGGGTATCCGTTGGGGTTCCGACACCATCATGGACTTGTCTACCGGCAAGAACATCCATGAAACCCGTGAGTGGATCATCCGTAACAGCCCAGTGCCG